>JAACVI010000069.1 GCA_009992505.1 Myxococcales bacterium | reverse complement strand
GAGCACGACACCGGCCACGCGAACGGGTTCGGTGAAGCCGCCCGAGACCGAGCGGTAGGGCCAATCGGAGGCGAGCACGAAGTGTCGCTCGGGGGGTCCGAGGGCGTGGCCCGCGACGGCAAAGAGCCGCTGGGGCGCTCGAGGGGCGGGGACGCTCGCGCAGCCGGCGGGCGCCAAGAGCGCGGCGACCAGAAACGCGGCGGCGAGGGGCATGGGTGAGGTCTGGCGCATGCCCACGCGAAACGACCGGTGGGACTCTCGCTGTAGGGGCACGCGCATGATCTTGTACTCACCTACGAGAACTCCCGAAGATCCCGAGAAAGATCGTGCGATCGGCCCTCCGATCGCGGCCTCGACCGAATTCGCGCCGCGCGGAATCCCGGGCCGGATGAGATCGCCGAGACGCCCGGAGGAACCCAGGCCTCGCGGCCGACCTTCAGCCTGATAGACTGCCGGCTGGAGGTCTCCATGACGAAGAGCTGGGTCACACCGACCATGCTCGCCGCGCTCGTGCTGCTCGCGGGCTGCGACGCGGCCTTCGAACGCGCTCGTCGGCTGCTCGACGTGGAGCTGCCTGGCTCGCACCCCGCCGCGGACAGCACGCCGCTGCTGGATCAGAGCGGAAGCCTCGGTCCCGGCATCCAGCGCGCGGCCTTCGAGATCCCGGTCGAGGCGGGCGCGACCCTGGTGGTCCATCTCCACTCGACCGACTTCGATCCCGTGCTCGAGGTGACGCCGCCCGGCGCGGGACCGCTGAGCAACGACGACTTCGGGGGTTCACGCGCGGACAGCGAGCTATCCGTCTCCACCACCGTGGCCGGCAGCCTGAAGGTCGTGGCCTCGAGCGTCGATCCGGCCGCCGCGGGCGCGTTCCAGCTGCGCATCGTGCCGGCGGGACAGCCCGCGGATGGCAGCTCCCTGCTTCAGCCCGGCGCGCCTCAGCTCGGCGCCCTCGGTCCGGGGGACGCCACCTTGGGGGATGGGCGTTGGGTGAAGCGCTACCTCGTCCGCGTCGACGACACGCCCCTCGCGCTCACGATCCGCGCCACTTCGATCACGATCCCCAACGCGCTGGTGGTCGACCCGAGCGGCCAGATGATGCCAGCCACCGAGACCGGCGCCTACCAGCTCTCGCAGCCCGGCCCCTATCGCGTTCAGATGATGTCGCCGGCCGCCGGCCAGACCGCGGCCTTCGAGATGCAGCTGGCGACGAGCACGCCGAGTGACGGGGGTGTCGTCGATCGGGGGATCCGCGCCCACCACGCTTTGCCGCCGACGGGCACCGACCGTCCGCTGAGCTTGGGCGCCAACGTCACGGGCGCGCTTCGAGACGGCCAACAGCTGCCGACGGGCGAACCCGCGGACGTGTACCGCCTGGACGTCCCCGCCGATCTGCCGAGCATCAACATCTTCATGAGCGCCAGCTCACTGGACGCCTACCTGGTGCTGATCGCGCCGGATGGTGCCGTGCTCGAAGACGACGACGGCGGAGGAGGCACGGACGCCTCGATCTCCTTCACGCCGACCCTGGCCGGCAGCTATCGCGTGATCGCCACCGCCTATCGCGCCGACATGCGCGGCAGCTACGAGCTGAAGGTGGCCCGAGCGACGCGCGCGGCAGGAGCCGTCGGCGACGCACCGAGCGCGGCGGCGGGTCCGCAGACGCTCGCCGGTCGCCTCGAGTCGGGCGACGCCCAGCTCCAAAGCGGCGAGTTCGCCGACACCTACCCGATGTCCTTGGTCGCGGGTCAGACGTTGCACCTGCGCGCGCGCTCGAGCGACTTGGACACCTACCTGATCGTGCGACCGCCCTCGGGCGCTCAGGCCGACAACGACGACGGCCCGAACGGCACCGACGCGGAGCTCGACTTCACGGCACAGGTGACGGGCGAGCATCAGGTGCAGGTCACGAGCTACCGCGCCGGAGAGACCGGCGCCTACACCGTCGAGGTCACCGGCGCCGCCGCAGCGGGCGCGGCCACACCGGCCGCGGGCCCGAACCCCGTCGCCGAGCAGCCGGAAGCGTCGAGCAGCGGGCAGAGCGTGCGTGGAGAGCTCTCCAGCGGAGACGCGACGCTGCGCTCCGGCGAATTCGAAGACGTGGTCGAGCGTAGCTTCACCGTGGGCCAACCCGTGTCCTTGCGCCTGACCTCGAGTGACTTCGATCCTTACCTGATCGTCACCACGCCCAGCGGCCAGCAGCTCGACAACGACGACCTGCGCAACGACAGCCGCGACGCCGGCATCGACATCGCCAGCGCTGAGCGCGGTAGCTACCGCATCGTGGTCACCAGCTACCGCGCGGGCGAGACCGGCCACTACGAGCTCTCCTTGGGCGCGGACGCGGCCCCGATCACGGCTCCGGTGGCGGGCGGCCAACCCACGGCGGGCGGTGTGCGCGCCAACGCGGGCGGCGGTCCGCGCGTCTTCGGCGTCTTCGCCGGCATCTCCGACTATCCCGGCGGCACGAACGACCTGCCCGAGTGCGCCAACGACGCGCGCAAGCTGGCCGAGACCCTGGAGCACCAAGGCATCGTCACGCCCGAGCGGCGCGTCCTGCTCACCGACGGACAAGCCACGCGCAGCGCGATCCAGGGAGCGCTGCGCCGCGCGAGCCGCGAGCTCGGACCCGACGACGTCTTGGTCTTCTTCTGGTCGGGCCACGGCAACCGCACGCGAGGCTCCCACGACCCACGCGAGATCGACGGCATGGACGAGTCGATCGTGCTCTACGACGGAGAGCTGCTGGACGACGAGCTCGGACAGCTCTTCGACGCCCTCCACTCCAGGGTGGCCATCGTCGCCCTCGACTCCTGCTACTCGGGCGGCTTCGCCAAGGACGTGGTCACGCGGCCCGGCGTGGTGGGCCTGTTCTCGAGCGAAGAGGACGTCCTCAGTTCAGTCGCGGGCCAGTTCCAAGCAGGCGGCTACCTCAGCTACTTCCTGCGCGAGGGCATGGGTGGCGCGGCCGACCTGGCGCCTCGGGACGGCACGCTGACCCTGGGCGAGCTGACGCATTACATGCATCAGCAATTCGCGCTGCACGCCGCCGACGTTCGCCTCGCCGGCGCCTACCAGGAGCTGGTCGTGGACCGCGGGGCCGTGGGCGTCGATGAGCCCCTCTGGCGCTCGCCGCGCTGAGCGGCGCCGTCAATCCCGCAGGGGCCTGCTAGAGCGACTCACACAGCGTGCGACGGGCGATGGCGCAACCGCGATCGTTCCACTGGCCGGAGTTGGTGCTCTCGAGCACGGCGCAATCCTCTCCGAAGAAATCGCTCGGTTCGCCGCTGGCCCACGCAGTGTAGGATCCGAGGGCGGTGCCGTCGGACCACACGAAGGTGCCCTCGGTCGCGATGTCGTTGAGGCCGAGCCAGTAGTCGTTGGATCCGATGGCGCCGACCACGAAGGCCTGCTCGGCCGCGCTCGAGATCTTGACCATCTCGTAGTTGCCGATGGCGCGACAATCACCGCTGGCCGTCGACCAATTCGCCGCGCCACAGAAGAGGTAGGCGTGGCCGCCGAACTGCTGCGTCGTGCAGCCCGTGCACACGTTGCCTTCGTCGATGCTGCCATCGCAGTTGTTGTCGACCCCGTCGCAGACCTCGACGCGGTTGCCCGTCGCGTCGGAGCAGGTCTGCATCCCGCCGGCGCAGCCGTAGGTCCCCTCCGCGCACAGGTCCGTGTCCGGGCCGTCACAGGCCGCGCCGTACCAGGCCTCGCCGCTGCCGTCGGGCGTGATGGCGTTGCAGTCGTCGTCCATGGCGTTGCAGATGTCGAGGTTGTCGCCCGTGGTGTCGTTGCAGCCCACGGTGCCGCCGGCGGTGCAGATGGTCACGCCCTCGGGGCAGGCGTCCGCGTCCGCGCCGTCGCAGGCGATGCCGAGCAAGGTGTCGTCGACGCCGTCGCGTGTGGCGGGGTTGCAGTCGTTGTCGACGCCGTCGCAGATCTCGAGGGTGTCGCCGCTGGTGTCGTTGCAGGTCAGCGAGCCTCCGCTGCACACGAGCACGCCCTCGTCGCACAGGTCCGCATCGGGACCGTCGCAGGAATTCCCCACCAACGGGTCCCCCGAGCCGTCGGGCGTGGTCGGGTCGCAGTCGTCGTCGACGCCGTTGCACACGTCCGGGATGTTGCCGGTCGTGTCGCTGCAGCTGAGGGAGCCCGTCACGCACGAGAAGGTGCCCTCGGCGCACCGGTCCGCGTCCGGTCCGTCGCAGGCCGCGCCCAGCATCGGATCCGCCAAGCCATCCGCCGTCGACGGATCGCAGTCGTCGTCCATGCCGTTGCACACGTCGGCGATGTCGCCGGTCGTGTCGTTGCAGCTCAAGGAGCCGCCGCTGCACACGCGGACGCCCTCCTTGCACAGGTCGGTGTCCGCACCGTCGCAGGCCGCGCCCAGCATCGGATCCCCGGAGCCGTCGGTGGTCGACGGGTTGCAGTCGTCGTCCGCGCCGTTGCACACGTCGGGGATGTTCGCGGTGGTGTCGTTGCAGCTCAAGGCGCCGCCGCTGCACACCAGGACGCCCTCCTGACAAAGATCGGTGTCCGCACCGTCGCAGGCCGCACCCAGCATCGGATCGGCCGAGCCGTCCGGCGTCGACGGCTTGCAGTCGTTGTCGACGCCGTCGCACACGTCGGGGATGTCCCCGGTGGCGTCGTCGCAGACCAGCGCGCCACCCGCACAGGAGAGCGTGCCCTCCTTGCAGAGGTCGGCGTCGGGTCCGTCGCAGGCCGCGGCCAACATCGGATCCGCCGAGCCGTCCGGCGTGGAAGGATCGCAGTCGTTGTCGACGCCGTCGCAGCTCTCCGTGCCCGCGCCTCCGGGATCGTCGCAGGTGATGGTGCCGACCGTGCAGATCGTCAGTCCGCCCGCGCAGGAATCCGGATCGGGTCCGTCGCAACCCACGCCCACTTCGTCCGCGCCGTCGGGCGTGGAGGGATCGCAGTCGTCGTCGATGGCATTGCACAGCTCGACGGTCTCACCCGTGGTGTCGTCGCAGAAGAGCGTGCCGCCCGTGCACACGATGTGCCCTCCTGGCAGAGATCGCTGTCGGAACCGTCACAGGCATCGATCAGCGTGGGCTCGTCCGCACCGTCCGGCGTCGAGGGATTGCAGTCGTTGTCGATCCCGTCGCACAGCTCCGCGCCCATGAAGGTGCACATGTACTCGCAGCCGTCGCTGGGATCCCCGTTGGCGTCCAGGTAGCCGTCCGGGCAGCCCATGGACGTGTCCGTCGCGGAGTCCATGGCCGAGTCGGTGGAGGCGTCCACGGGCACGGCCGAGTCCCTTGCGACGTAGCGTCCGCCACGGTCGAGAGAGCACGAAGAGACGAAGGTGAATCCGCAGGCCAGGCTCAGCTGGACGAGCACGCGAAGGTGGGCACGACTCATCCCGGGATCCTAGCCCACAAAGCCGCCCAACCGCGAGCGCGGTGCGTCAGCCCGTTCGCTGGATGAGGTGGTAGCCGAAGTCGGTCTCGACCACGTCGCTGGTGGCGCCGACCTCCAGGCCGAAGGCCGTGTCCTCGAAGGGACCGACCATCTGGCCTCGGCCGAAACGGCCCAGATCCCCGCCCGAGCGACCCGAGGGGCAGTCGCTGTGCTCCCGCGCGAGCGCCGCGAAGTCCGCGCCGCCGCCGATCTCCTGCGCGAGGCGCGCGATCTCTTTCTGGGCCTCTTCCTTGCTGCGGCTGGCGGTCGAACGCGCCGAACCGGCATACATGAGAAGAATGTGAGAAGCCTGAACGGAATCTGCCATGGGTTGCTCCTTGGCCGCGCAGTGTACCGAAGATGCGCCGTACGGAAAGTGCGCCTGGCCGAAGCTCAGCTGTCCTTGTTTGCGACTCTCCCCTCGAGAACCGGCGCCTCGATAGCCCAGCGCGCGTCGAAGGCCTCGCGGTCCAGCGTGAAGCGGCTCTCTTGCCGCGACTCGCGCATGGCCTGCGCGTAGCTCTTGCTGCCGAACCAATCGCGCAGGCGGCCTTCGCCCGCCCAGACCTGAGCCTCGCCCCGCCACGTCAGGGGCGCGTCGGCGTCACGCACCAGGCCCCAATCGATGGCCCATGACGCGGCGGCCAGGGACAGCCCCTCGCGCTCCATCAAGGTGTGCTCGAGGGCGGCGCAGCGTCCGGCGTACTGTGGATCGAAGAACTCGATCTCGCGCCGATAGAGCACGGCGTTATGGAAGTGTTCGGCCACCGTCATCATGGCGTCGAGCCCGAGGCGAGCGACCACGCGGTAGAGCGTCTCGACCACGCGCTCGCCGACGCCGAGGCCGGGTGAGTCTTGTCCGGGGAGCCGCGGCCGCTCGGGCGTGAACTTGCCCAGCGGGTTGCGCAGCGTGAGCCAGTCGACCGTGAGTACGTCGTAGCCGTCGTCGAGCGCGGCGCGCTCCAGCTCACCCTGGGGCACGAGCCTGTCCCGGCGGACGACGAGCTCGACCAGGTGGGTGCGTGGCAAGCCGTCGGCCTCGCCCCAGATCACGAGCGTGTGGCGATCGTCGTCGGCGTGGGTGGAGAGCTCGATGTTTCGGTAGCCTCTGCGCTCGATGGCCTGCCAGATGCCGTAGTGCTCGAGCGCGAGGCGCAGGCCCCGATCGCCGTAGAAGTCGAGGAAGCGGCGATCGGCGTCTCGGTCCATCAGGTCGAGCTCGCCAGCGAGGAACGTCTCGTCCATGCTGCCCGCCATCAAGTCGAGGTGACTCAGATTGCGCGCGATGCGTCGGTAGCTTCGTGCGTAGCGTGTCATGGGGACTCTGGTAGCCAGGGGTGGAGCCCGACCGCGAGCGCGAGCCGGGCTACGCGGGGACGATCCACCCCGCCTTTGGCGGACGAGGGTAGCGCATCCAGCAGGGCGACGCCGCGCGGCAGCTTGTGTCCAGCGAGGGTGGCCCGCAGCCCGGACAACAAAGTGGCAAGAGGCGCCGCAGTGGCGTCGAGCACGAGCGCCGCACACACGCGTTGTCCCCATTCGCTGTCGGCCTGGCCAAAGACGCAAGCGTCGCGCACACCGGGCAACGTCAAGAGCGCGGCCTCCACTTCTCGAGGCGCCACGTTCTCTCCGCCGCTGAGGATGAGATCATCGGCGCGCCCGAGCACCTGAAGCCACCCGGCGCCATCGAGCTGGCCGAGGTCACCCGTGCGCAGCCAGCCGTCGCCGGTGAAGGGCTGCTCGTGATCGGACACGCCCAGGTAGCCGTCCATGAGCGTCGGGCCGGAGGCTTCGATGCGTCCGTCGCGGATGCGCAGGGAGAGCCCTGGCAGCGCGGGCCCGACGCCGACCTCGGCCAGGCCGCGGCGTGCGTAGGGTTGGGTCGCGAGTTGGGCGCAGGTCTCCGTCATGCCGTAGGTCGCGAGCGTCGGCAGGCCACGCTCCCTGGCCTCGCGCGCCAGCTCCGGTGGAAACGCCGCGCCACCCACGAGCACGGCGCGCAGCGCACTCGGCGGCCGCCAGCGTGGATCGTGATCGAGCAGCCGTCGCAGCATGGTTGGCACGAGCGAGAGCAGCGTCACGCGATCACGCTCGAGCTGATGGGCGAGCTGCGCCGGGTCGAACTGGGGCGAGTCCGCGAGCACCACGGCGCGACGCGCCATCAGACAGCGCACGAGGATGGAGAGCCCGCCCACGTGGGCCGGTGGCATGGTCAGGAGCCAGCGATCGTCGCGCTGCCAGCCCAGGTTCGCCTCGCTCGCGTGCGCTGCCGACAGGAACGCCGCACGCGACAGAGAGGCGACCCGCGGTGTGCCCGTCGTGCCCGAGGTGAGCACGAGGGCCAGCGTCGACGACGCCTGGCCTGGCCCGGAGGTGGAGGCGCGCGTGAGCTCTTCCCACACACGCGGTGGGCTTCCCCAGGCGTCGCTCACCTGCGCGAGGGCACGCGCGCGCTCGGGCGCCGTGAAGCGCGACGGCAGCAGCAGCATGGGCAGTCCCCGCTCGATGCAGGCGAGCATGGCGCACAGGCTCGAGGCCTCGAGACGCGGCGTGAGCGCGACTGAGGCGCCCTCCTCGGCGGGCGGGAGACTCGCACCCAGGGCGAGCACGCGCTCCGCGACCTCGGGGAAGGAGAGCGTGGCGCCCTCGACCACGAGCGCGTCCGCGTCCGGCGCCTCCTCGGCAGCGGCGACGATGGACAGGGCGCTCATGGCTTCACCGGGGTGCCCAGACCGGGATGCTCGTGTCGCCGAAGCTGGTAGCCGTCGATGGCGTGGGGCTCGAAGGCGGGCCAGATCGGGAGGCCGACGTGGGGCGCGAGGCCGTGGGCGAGTGGGCCTCCGAGGGCGAGGGCGAGCTCGGCGGTGGCCGCGCGCGCGACGGGTCCGTCGAAGAGGTGGCTGACGAAGACGTCTCCGCCCGCCTCGCGGACCTGCCGCGCCAGCTCCACGCAGGCGAAGAGCCCCCCGAGCAGCGCGGGCTTCAACACCGCGCCTGCGAGCGCACCGTCGGCGATGCGCCCGGGCAGCGCCTGCCGCGACGACTCGACGCGCAGAGACTCGTCGGCGAAGACGGGGCACGCCGGCCTGCTCGACGCCTCCTTCATCGACACGGCGGACGGTTCCTCGACCAGCTCCACGTCGAGGTCGGCGGCGCGCGACAGGGCCTCGGCGACGGACTCGGGCGGCAGCGATTGGTTGAAGTCGAGGCGTATCGGAGCGCTGACCAGGGCGCGCCTCGCAGCCTCGACGTGTGCCCAACCCCGATCGCCCGCGAGCTTGTACTTGAGCCCGGCGGCGCCGAGCTCGAGGGCTCTGCGCGCTTCGGTCAGGGCTTGCGCGGGATCTTCCGCGTCCACCAGCCCTACCACGCCGAGCCAGGCAGACTCGTCGACCGTCGCCGGCACCAGCAGATGATGCACGGGCTCGCTGCGCAGGCATGAGAGGAGATCGAGCAGCGCCGTCTCGAGACCGAAGCGCGCCGACGGCAGCTCGAGCGGCACGTCCCGCAACGCCTCGTTCACACACGCTTCGGCGGTTACGCTGAGATCGAGGCGACACTCCACGCTGGAGAAGGCAGCCAGGGCCGCGCACACGTCGTCCCAGGTATCCGGGGAGTAGCCCGGCAGGGGCGCCGCTTCGCCCTGGCCCGCGCGTCCGTCGGCCCAGAGTCGGATGCGTATCCCGGAGCGTTCCCAGATGCGACGTCGACCCGCGGCCGCCTTGCGCGAGAGCCGTCCCCTCACGGTCTCGAGCTCGACGCGCTCGAGCCTCACGCGAAGCCTCGCGAGAAGCACAGACCGGCGGCGAAGAGCAGGCCGAAGAAGAGCAGCAGCTTCGCCGTGCCGACCAGCGTGGCGTTCAGGGCCTCGCCGCGGCGCAGCACGAGCTCGCGCATGCGCACGATGGCCAGAGGCGCGGTCAGGAGCGGCAGCAGCACGAGCGGGCCCGCGAGCTCGAGACGCCAGATCACGACGGGCACGGCGTAGCTCGTGAGCAGGAGCGCGGCGTACTCGAACAGGCCCGCGCCTCGCCCCAAGCGCACGACCAGCGTGCCCTTGCCCGCCACCACGTCCGTCTCGCGATCGCGCACGTTGTTGACGACCAGGATCGCCGTGGCCAGAGCGCCCACGGGCCACGACGCCCACAAGCTGAGCGCCGTCACGTGGCCGAGCTGCACGAAGGCGGTCGTGGCCACCGCGACCAGGCCGAAGAAGATCAGGACGAAGACGTCTCCGAGGCCGTGATAGCCGAGGGGATAGGGTCCGCCCGTGTAGGCGATGCCGCTGAGGATCGAGAGCACGCCCACGAGCACGATCACGGGGCCGCCGATCCAGGTCAGGTAGACGCCGAGGAGCGTGGCCAGCCCGAAGCTCGCGAGCATGCCGACACGCAGCGCGCCGACGCTCAAGAGCCCCGACTGCGCGGCACGGGTGGGGCCGACGCGTGCCTCCGTGTCCGCGCCCTTCTCGAAGTCGAACAGGTCGTTGGCGAAGTTGGTGCCGATCTGGATCAGAAACGCGCCCAGGAGCGCGGCCAAGGCGGGCAGGACGCGCACGCCGTGAGCGGCCGCCGCGCAGGCCGTGCCGACCGCGACCGGCACGAAGGCGGCGGAGAGCGTGGCCGGGCGGGCGGCCAACCACCAGGCCGCGGCGGAGCCGGGGCGCATCAGCGCTGTGTTCATGCGTGCCTCTGGAGCTGCGCGGGGGTGCGAGCCGCGAGCACATGCTTCCACAGCGCGTCGAGCTCGCCGGCCACGAAGGCGGGGCGCTCGAGCAGCAGGTTGTGTCCGGCACCGGCCGCGACCGCGAGCCGCGCGTCGCCGAGCTCCGGCACCGCCGTGCGCGCGAGCGCGAGAAAGCGCGGGTCCTGCTCGCCCACGAGCCAGGCGATGGGCATGTCGAGCGACGCCAGCGCGGAGCCGTACGACGGCATGCGCCCGAGGCCCAAGACGCGCAGGCTACGCGCCAACTCCGCGGCGTCGTGGCCGAGGCGCACACGTCGTTGCGCGTGAAGCTTCTCTTCGGGCAGATCGCGCTGGGACGCGAAGAGCGGGAGGCGCTCCCACGCATCCACGAAGGGAGCGAGTCCTCCCTGCTCGAGCCTCGTCGCGCGCTCCTCGTCCAACGCCAGACGCGCCGCGATCTCGGAGGCGTGCGTGAGCCCGGGGTGAGGCGCGATCAGGAGCGCTCCGCAGAAACGCTTCGGCCGCGCCAGCAACATGCCGAGGGCGAGGCGCGAGCCCAGGGAGTAGCCCGCGAGCAGCCAGGGGCCCGCGTCCCCTGCGTCGAGCCGCGCGAGCAGGCGCTTCACCTCGGCGTCGAAGTCGGGCGCGTCCGAGCCTTCGCCGTGGCCGAGGGGCCGCAGCGCCAAAGCGCGCTCGACCGGGCTTCGCACCATCGCGCGCACGTCGTCCCAGCTGGAAGGGGCGCCCATGAAGCCGTGCAGGAACGCCAGGCGCATCAGCTCGCCTCCGTGGACGCGCGCAGCTCATGATCGAGCCGAGAGGCCAGGGCCGGATCGACGGCCGCGAGGATCAGACTCGCTCCGGCATGATCCATCGCGCGCGCCAACGCCGCGCGCAGCTCCGTGCGCGTAGAGGGGGCGGCGAAGGGTAGCTCGAACAGCGCCGCCGCCTGCTCGGCGCGGCTCGGACCCGGCGTGGTGAAGTGGGTCAGGGCGTGCGCCAGGTCCGGTCGGGACGCGATGGGCAGCTCGTCGAAGATGCGCCCACCGCCGTCGTCCACGACCACCAACACGAGCGGCGTCGCGAGCCGCGCCGCGGCGGCCAGGCCGCCGAGATCATGACGGAAGGCCACGTCCCCGAGCACGAAGGCCATGGGGCGTCCCAGCGCCAGAGCGGAGCCCGCGGCACCCGAGACTCCGCCGTCGATGCCGCTGAGTCCGCGCTGGTGCAGCACGCAGCTCACGTCGGAGCCATGGAGTAGCCAGTCGTCGGCGCGTCGGACGCTGAGCCCGTTGCCCAGCCCGAGCGCCAGACCGCGCGTGCAGGCCGCGACGTCACGCAACACACCCTGTGGGGTGAGCGTCTCTCCGACCTCTGCCAGCGAGCTCTCCGCGCGCTTCGTCAGCACGGCGTCCCGGACCCGCAGCGCGCGGTGAAACGCTTCGTCCCGCGCGAGTACTGCGGGGGCGCGCTCGAGCAGGCCACGCAGCACGGCGGCGGGATCGGCCTCGATCAGCAGCTCCAAGCTCGCCTCGGCGTCGGGCATGCCGTGCCGGGCGATGGCCAGATGACGCGTCTTCCCGGCGCGCAACAGCTCTGCGAGCCCTTGGCTCACGGGGAATTGGTTCAAGGCGAGGATGCAATCCGGAGCGAGCGTCCGGCGCACGCTGGCGTCGCGATAGAGCGCGTCGGCGTGGGAGAGACGCGGGGTGTCGCCGAGCTCGGGCGCGAAGAAGAGCCCGCTGGTCGACTCGGTCACGAGCGTGAGACCGAAGGCGGCGCAGATCTGGGCGACGGGCGCGGCGAGCGGCTCCGCGGGCTGTGTCCCGGGACCGGCCAGCAACAGAGCGCGACGAGCTCCGGCCAAGCTCGAGGCGAGCGCGTCGAGCGCGGTGTCCGTGGGCGAGGCCTGAGCGAGGAAGAGGCGCGGCGCGACGGGAGGCTCGGGCAGCACCACGCCCAGGGCCGGCTCCAGGCGCTTGTCCGCCGGCGCGTTGAGATGCACGGGCCCCGCTCCGTCGCGCAGGCTGGCCGCGACGAGCTGCGCCGCCTGGCGCGCCACGACGCGCATCATGCGCTGCACGTCGCCTTCGCTCTGGGCCACGCGGGCCTCGGGCAGGCTCAGCGAGAGCCTGACGTGGCGACCGAAGAGGTCACGCTGATCGACGGTCTGGTTGGCGCCGCACTCCTGCAGCCGCGCGGGTCGATCCGCCGACACGACGATCAGAGGCAGACCTGCGCGCTCGGCCTCGAGCACGGCCGGCAGGGCGTGGGCAGGCGCGGAGCCGGAGGTCGTGAGCATCAGCGCCGGACGTCCCGTGACGCGCGCGATCCCGAGGCAGAAGAAGGCGGCCACACGTTCGTCGACGTGGTCGTGGAGGCGCAGCCGTGGCTCCTGCGCCGCGGCGAGCACGAAAGGAGTGGAGCGCGAACCTGGGCTGAGGACGACGTGCTCCACGCCCGAGTCCGCGAAGGCGGAGAAGAGCGCGCGCGCGACGGCGGCCTGGGCGCTCAAGCGCGGCCTCCCTCCCCGGCGTCCGCAGCCAGGGCGGCCAGGACGGCGCGCATCTTGAGTTCGGTCTCGGCGTACTCCGCGGCAGCCTGCGAGCCCTCGACGATGCCAGCGCCCGCGTAGACATAAGCGCGGTCTCCTTGCAGCAGACCCGAGCGCAGCGCGACCACGAAGGTGCCATCACCCGCCGCGTCGAAGGCGCCGAAGGGTCCGCTGTAGAATCCTCGAGAGGTCCCCTCGACCTCGCTCAGGAGCGCGAGCGCGGCGTCGGTGGGCGTGCCACCGACCGCGGGCGTCGGATGCAGCGCGTCCACCAACTCGAGCACGTGCTGCGCGCCCGAGAGCCTGCCGCGGAAGCGCGTCTCCATGTGCAGGACGTCGGCGAGCTTGCGCAGGCGCGGCTCCAGATCCTGATCGAGCTCGACGCACAGCGGCCGCAGCGCAGCCTCGATGGCCGAGACCACGAGCCGATGCTCGCCGCCTTCTTTCTGACTGGCCAACAGCTCGGCGGCGTGACCCGGTGCCACGGTGCCGGCGAGCGCCTCCGAGCGCACCTGGCTGCCCTCACGACGCACGAGACGCTCGGGCGTGGCGCCGAGGAAGGTCGAGTCGCCCAGGCGCAGCGCGAAGCGGGTGCAGCTCGGATGCCGCGCGCCCAGGGCCTCCAGCACCTTCACGTCCGAAGGCGCGCCGTCGAAGCGCAGGAGAGAGCGTCGCGCCAGCACGGCCTTGGCCAGGCCCCCACCGCGGATGGCCGCCTGGATCGAGGCGAGCTCCTTGGCCCAGATGCCAGGTTCGAGGTGCTCCTCGAGCAACGCCCGTGGCGCGGAACGTGGGCGCAATGGCGTGCGTAGAGCGCTCATCGCCTCCCGCACGGAATCCTCGAGCTCGTCCCGATCGGCGCCGGCGTCCGCGACCAGATGCAGCTGGGCGCGCCCGTTGAGCTCAGTGTAGGAGAGGCGGGGGAGCACGAAGCAAGCCTCGCCGAAGGCCTGCCACTCGGGAGCGGCCGGGCCCGGACGGAAGGCCGCGCCACCCACGAGCTGCGGACC
>JAACVI010000245.1 GCA_009992505.1 Myxococcales bacterium | reverse complement strand
GAGCGTCCCTCCTGCGACCAATTTCCAGCCCGTGTCGGAATCACGCGCATCGAGGCGCCGGTGCGGGTAGGATGCGAGTGTTGACCCCAGACATGGTGAAGCTGTTCGACGACCTCCGGCACTTCCGCAAGGGGTGGGTCGCTGGCGGATGGAGCTGGGATCGCCGCTTCGAGTGCGTCGCGTCCACGTTCGCCCATACTCGCGCCGACGAGGCCACTCGTCTGGTCGCGAGCGTGCTCCCCAATCTCTGGAAAACGGCGACGTTGAAGAACGCGCCTCCCCTGATCATGGATATCGCCGAGGCGACCGGGGGCTTGCGCTCGGATCAGCTCCTGTACGCGGCGCCCGAGATGGACGGAATCATCGCCTACGGGCTCTGGTGGCCGTGGGGGGGCGAGGGCACCAACATCTCGATGCGGGTGGGTCTTACGGGTCACACGTCGTTCGAGGACGTGACGAAGCTGCGCGAGGTCTTCAACGCGCTCGACGACTGACGCGCTTCGGCCCGCGTGGAGCGTCCCCGGGCTCGTCAGTAGTTGCGCACCACGACTTCGGCGACCTTGCCGCGACCGCGACCGTCGCAGTTGATGGCGCGCGGGGCGGCGACGGTGTCGATGTGGAAGTCGCTGTACAGCTCACGGATGAAGGGCACGTCGGAGTTGCTGAGCATCAGGCGTGCGCCGCGGCGATCGAGCTCGCGGTAGACGTCGCGCAGCTTGCGCTGGGCATCTTGGTCGAAGCCGCCTTGGGCGTAGGCGGTGAAGCGCGCGGTCTCGCTCACGGGCTCGTAGGGCGGATCGAAGTAGACGAAGTCGCCGGGCCTGGCGTCCTGCACCAAGGCCTCGAAGCCGGCGCAGCGGATCTCGACGCCCGCGAGCGCGCGGTGTGCAGCGTGGAGCGCGCCCTCGTCCAGGATGCGCGGCTTGACGTAGGTGCCCACGGGCACGTTGAACTCGCCTCGCTTGTTCACGCGATGCAGGCCGTTGAAGCAGGTCTTGTTCAGGTAGATGAACTGGGCCGCGCGCTCGGTGCTGGTGTCGCCCAGGCTCGCGTTGTAGTCGCTGCGCACGCCGTAATAGGCCTCCTTGGAGTGACCTTGCGCCAGGATCTCGAGGTTGAGGATCACGCCCTCGACGTCGTCGCGGATGGCCTGGTAGGTGCCGATCAGGTCCGGGTTCACGTCCGAGAGCAGCGCGCGGGCGGGCGAGCGGGCGAAGAAGAAGGCGCCGCCACCGACGAAGGGTTCGACGTGTCGCATGCGCGCGACGCCCGGGGGCAGGAGCGGCGTGAGCTGGGAGAGCAACCGGCCCTTGCCACCGACCCACTTCAGGAAGGGCTTGGGCTCGCGCTCCTCCCGAAGCTCGGCGGCTTGGCGTGCCGTGAGGGCGGCCGGGGGCCGGCTCGGGCGCTTGACGAGGTCGATGCGGGCGATGGCGGTCGATGTGCTCATGCCGCCGACAGTATCCGACAGTTACCTACATCAAAAAAAAGCGACGATCGGGAGGATCCCCCAGGGATCGCCCGGGATCATTTCGCACCGCGAACCACCCGCCCCAGGCGCTCGAGCGCGCGCTCCAGGGTCTCCATGTTCGGCCCGAAGGAGAAGCGGGCGTGACTCCGGAAGCGCGAGACCCGGCCTCGGCGTCTGTGCCCCGGGTTGATGTCGAAGAAGTGCCCGGGCACGCAGATCACCTGCTCGCGCAGCGCGGCGTGGAAGAAATCGTCGGAGTCGCGCAGGCTCTCGGGCAAGCCCGACAGATCGCCCCAGGCGTAGAAGGTGCCTTCGGGCTCGAGGTCGAAGCGCACCCCGAGCTCGCGCAGACCCGCCACCAGGCGGTCGCGCTTGAGACGGAAGACCCTCTGGATGGCGCTGGTCTCCGCGGCGGTGGCGTCGAAGTCCAAGAGATCGATGGCCGCACGCTGCAGCGGTGCGCAGCCGCCTCCGTCCAGGAACGAACCGGCGCTCGAGACGCCGTCGATCACGCTCTTGGGACCCACGACCCAGGTCGTGCGTAGCCCCGGATAGCGCCAGTTCTTGGTCAGGCCGTCGACGATGACCACCGGGTCGACGTCCACGTCTTCCACGTAACGCGCCGCGCTCACGGTCTCGTCCGGACCGTCCCAGACGTAGTGCGAGTAGAACTCGTCCAGCACCAGCGCGCAGCCGAGGTTGCGTGCCAGGCCGACCCAATCCGCGAGCACCTCGCCGCGCACGAGCTTGCCCGTGGGGTTGCAGGCGTTGCTCATCAGGATGGCGCCCAGGCCACGTCCCAGGATCTCGCGCTCGAGCTGTTTGGGCGTGAAGGCGTAGCCCTCGTCCGGGTCGAGCAGGATGGGGATGGGCGTGAAGCGCCGGAAGACGTCGAGCAGCTCCTCGTAGGCCGTGTAGTCGGGCAGGAAATGGCCCAGGTGGATCGGCGCGATGGCGGCGCAGGTGCGCATGATGCCGACGCGTCCGCCGCCGCAGATGGCCACGTTCTCGGCGCTGTACTGCGAGGGCATGCCGCGGCGGTAGCGGTGGTTGTAGAGCGCGGCCACGGCTTCGCGCAGCTCGGACAGACCGGGCACGGGCGCGTAGTCGAGATCGGCGTCGAGGATCGGGATCGAAGCGAGCCTCGGTGGCGCGCCAGGTATGGGCCCCGTCTCGGGCTGACCCTGGCCGAGGTTGCACCACTCGGGATCCGCGGGGCTGAAGCCCGCCGAGCGCGCTTCGACCGTGACGTAGATGACGCCCGTGCGAGGCACGCGGCGGAAGGCGCCCAAGGGATTGGGCGGCATGGCAGACGTAGACTTCGTCATGGGGCGCGCAGACTACACTCGGAACACGGGTCGCGCCCGTAGCCTTGTGA
>JAACVI010000244.1 GCA_009992505.1 Myxococcales bacterium | reverse complement strand
CTGACCGTGAACACGCTCTGCCAGACGGTGGACGCGCACTTCAGCCGCATCCAGTTCACGCCGGATCTGCTGCCCGCGGACGTGGTGGGCACCGTCATCTACAACCAGAAGACGGGCGAATTCACGGCCAAGAAGGGCCCCATCTTCGCCAACCTGGTGCTCGCGGACGAGATCAACCGCGCGCCGGCCAAGGTGCAGAGCGCGCTGCTCGAGGCGATGCAGGAGCTGCAGGTCACGATCGGCGACACCACGCACAAGCTCGCGCCGCCCTTCCTGGTCATGGCCACGCAGAACCCGATCGAGCAGGAGGGCACCTACCCTCTGGCCGAGGCGCAGGTCGATCGCTTCATGATGCACGTGCGCGTCGACTACCCGACGACCGAGCAGGAGCGCACCATCATGGAGCGCATGGCTGACCACATCCTGCTCGGACCGCGAGCGGCGGAGGAGGGCATCCCGGATCCGATGAAAGTCAACAAGGTGACCGACATCGCGCACATCCTCGATGCGCGACGCAGCATCGGACACGTCTACGTCGACGAGAAGATCAAGGACTACATCGTCGAGATCGTGGCCACGACGCGCAACCCGGCGCGCGGCGGCTTGAAGGATCTCACCGACATGATCGCCCACGGCGCCTCACCTCGCGCGTCGATCGCGTTGAACGTCGCGGCGCGGGCCCACGCCTTCGTCAAGCATCGCGGCTACGTCACCCCGGAGGACGTGAAGTCCATCGGCATGGACGTGCTGCGCCACCGCATCATCCGCACCTACGAGGCCGAAGCTGAAGAGATCACGAGCGACCAGATCGTCCGCCGCATCTTCGACGCCGTCGAGGTGCCCTGATCTCGCGCTCCCGCCGAGGCACGCATGATTCCGCGCGAGCTGATCAAGAAACTTCGTAAGATCGAGATTCACACGTCTCGACTGGCCAACGACCAGCTCGCGGGTAGCTACCACTCCGTCTTCAAGGGCCGGGGCATGGCCTTCAGCGAGGTGCGTCAGTACCAGCCGGGCGACGACGTGCGCTTCATCGACTGGAACGTCACCGCGCGCGTGGGCGACGCCTACGTGAAGATCTTCACGGAAGAGCGCGAGATGACCGTGATGCTGCTGGTGGACCTCTCGGCCAGCCAGCGCTTCGGTTCGAGCGACCGCAGCAAGGTGGAGGTGGTGGCGGAGGTCGCCGCGCTGCTCGCCTTCAGCGCGATCAAGAACAACGACCGCGTGGGCCTGATCCTCTTCACCGACAGGGTGGAGCGCTTCGTGCCGCCCAAGAAGGGTCGCGGCCACGTGATGCGCGTGGTCACGGAGATCCTGAACGCCAAGCCCGAGGGCGAAGGCACGAACCTGCGCGCCGCCCTCGACGCGCTCGGCAGCGTCAGCCGGCGACGGGCCGTGGCCTTCCTCGTCAGCGACTTCATCACGGGCGGCTACGAGCGCTCGCTGAGGGTCGCGGCGCGGCGTCACGATCTGATCCCGATCTCGGTGGTGGACCCGCGCGAGGAGGAACTGAGCGACGTGGGCATCGCGTTGGTCGAGGATCTCGAGACGGGCGAGGAGCTCGAGATCGACACCTCGGATCCGCGCGTGCGCCGGGCCTTCGCGCACAGCGTGGCGAGACAGCGCGCCGAGCGCGAGCAGCTCTTCCAGCGCCTGCGCATGGACGAGGTCACGATTCGCACGGACCGCGACTACGTACGCCCGATCGCAGAGCTCTTCCGTCGTCGGCGCCGACGCATGACGGGGTATCGGTGAAGCCACCCCTGAAGCGAGGGCTGGGCTCGGGCGCCTGGCTGCTGGCGTTGGTGCTGGCCGCGCCGCTGCACGTCCTCGCGCAGGACGCCGCGGACGCGGCCGTGCGAGACGCATCGACGCATCACTCCCCTCCCCATGACGCATCGACGCATGACGCATCGACGCATGACGCCGCCCCCGGCGACGCGAGCCACGCGGGCGCTGCGGCGGAAGCGCAGTCCGACGCGGGCGCGGATGGCGGTGCGCAGGGTGCGAGCCCGGAGCCGCCGGAGTTGCCACCCGAGCATCAGCCGAGGCTGACGGCCGAGCTGACGCCCACGGATCACATCGTGACGGGCGACGCTCTGACGCTCGAGATTCGCGCCGACGTGCCCGTCGCCGACGACGTGGCCGTGCCCGAGCAGAGCTTCGCGCCCTTCGAGATCCTCGAGAAGCATCGCCGGGTCGAAGACGACACGGCCGGACGACACACCTTCGTCTTCCGTCTGCGCCTGATCGCGCTGGCGCCCGGAGACTCGGAGCTCCATCCGGTGCAGCTCCGCGTGGTGACGGGCGACGGAGTCATCGGTCACGTCGAGACGCGCTCGTTCCACGTTCACGTGGGCAGCGCCCTGGGCAATGAGCCGCACGCGGAGCCCAAGCCACCGACCGAACCCGTGAGCGTGATGGTCGAGGACTACACCTTGGCCTGGCTCGCGGGTGGACTCTTGGTCCTCGTGCTGGTGGTGCTGCTCACGCTGCTCGCCGCGCGTTGGTGGCGCAAGCGTGAACGCGCCGCCGCACCGCCGCCGCCGCCGCGACCTCCGTGGGAGCTGGCCATCGCGCGCCTCGAGAGCCTGCGCAGCGGGCGCGTCGCAGCCCTCGAGAACGAGCAGAGCGAAGAGTGGATCGACGGACTCAGCGACGCGATGCGCGACTACCTCGGGCAGCGCTACGGCTTCGAGGGGCTCGAGAGCACGACCGACGAGCTCATCCATCACCTGCGCGAGGTGAACCCGGCCGGGCTCACGGTGCAGGAGCTGGCGGCGCTCCTGGGCGAATGCGATCTTGTGAAGTTCGCGCGCGCGAGCGTGAACGCCGACGACATGGACCGCCTGCTCTCCGAGGCGTTCCGCATGGTGCGCGCCAGCATGCCGCGCCC
>JAACVI010000243.1 GCA_009992505.1 Myxococcales bacterium | reverse complement strand
AGGAGCTCTATCCGGAGCCGCCGATTCCGCTCTCGCACGTGGATCCGTACACGCTCTTGGTGGCGGTGATGCTGAGCGCGCAGACGACGGACGTGAAGGTGAATCAGGTGACGCCGGCGCTATTCCGGCGCGCGCCCGACGCCAAGGCCATGGCTGCGCTCGAGGTGGACGAGATCCTCATCCTGATCCGCGAGATCGGGCTCGCGCCGACCAAGGCCAAGAACTTGAAGCGCATGGGCGAGCTCCTGCTCGAGCGCCACGGCGGCGAGGTGCCGAGGAGCTTCGAGGAGCTGGAGGCGTTGCCCGGCGTGGGGCACAAGACGGCCAGCGTGGTGATGAGCCAGGCCTTCGGGGAGCCGGCGTTTGCGGTCGACACGCACATCCATCGCCTCGCCGCGCGCTGGGGGCTGTCGAACGGCAAGAGCGTGGAGCAGACGGAGCGCGATCTGAAGGCGCTGTTCCCGCGCGAGTCGTGGAACGCGCTGCATCTGCAGATCATCTACTTCGGGCGTGAGCATTGTCCGGCGCGCGGTCACGACCTGTCGAAGTGCCCCATCTGTGGTTGGGCCGCGTCGAAGAAGCGCATCGAGGAAGAGGCCGCCAAGCTGCCGAAGTCGCGCCGCGCCTGAAGAGGGCGTGGGATCCGCGGACGCGTCCATCGCGACTGTCGCGAGGGGAGGACAATCCGTGCGAGAACGTAGCAAGAGCCGTGGATTCCACCCCCGAGAAGCCGAGCGCGCCTGAGCCCGAGGACGAGTTCGAACGCGTTCAGCGCGTGCGGGCGGGGCGTCAGCGCGCGATGTTGTTCGCGGTCGTCGGAGCTGCGGTCGCGGGCTTCGCGGTCTTCGTCGTCAGCGGCTTCTTGCTCCCGGACAAGCAGGTCACGGAGTTCTGGGTCGCCGTCGGCGTGGCCTTGGCGGTGGGCCTTGCGCTCCGTTTCTTCCTGAGCCCGAAGGAGCGCGAGTTCGATCCTCTGGCCTCGAGCCCCAGGGTCCAGGTGAGTGAAGAGGACAGGGCCGCGTGGCGGGCCATGGTCGACCAGGGCGCGGCGCCCAACGCCGAATCGACCGGCGGCGCGGCGGACGACGACGTGCGGGCCGAGCTTCGAGAGTACCAGCGCCGGGTGCGGCGGCTGTGGGCGGCGCGCCTCGCCTCGGCCCTCGCGGGGCTCGCCGTCAGCGCGGTGCTCATCGCCATCTTCCGCAACGTCGAAGTGGGCCAGGCGCTGCCCGCCTTCATGGGCTGCATCGCCGCCGGCACCGTCACGGCCGTGCTGCTCTTTCCGCGACTCACGCAGGAGGAGCCCCGAGAGGCCGCGGGCCCCGCGAGCGCCGAGGAGCGCGCGCATCTGGAGCGCGAGCTGGGTCAGCTCTCCTCCTGCACCTTGAGCTACGAGCGCGACTTGCTCGAGATCGCGCTCGAGTACCTACGGATCGTGCCTCCATCGCGTGCCTGCAAGGTCGTCCAGGCCAACGGCGTGTGCGTGGCCTCCGTGCGCGAGTCCGGCGGCTGGGCGACCCGGCTGCGGCGCGCGGGCGACTCCTTCGAGATCCTCACCGCCACGGGCGACCTGGCCCTGCGGCTCGAAAAGGCCAAGGGCTGGCTGGGCGGCGCGTGGACGCTACGCGACGACTCCGGGCCCGTCGGTCGCGTCGACGTTCGCCTCTTCGGCGGGGTGGTGGCCGTGCCCAGCGCAGGCGAGCCCACGCGCTTCGTGCGTCCGTGGACGCGCTTCGTCTTTCCGTGGACCCGACAGCTCCGCGTCCTCGTGCGTGGTCAGGGCAGGGGCAGCCTGGTGCGCGCAGCGCGGGCGCGCTCGGCCGGTGCCTTCGCTCCCGCACGGGTAGAGTTCGTCTTGCCCGACGCGGCAGGTGACGCCTACCGCGATCGCGCGCTCTTGCTGGCGGCCGCGGTCCTGGCCGTGTGATTGGGTTTCAGCCGCCCGAGATCACATGGGGCCCGTGGGGATCTCGATGTGCGGCGGGATCAGGAAGTAGACGACGCGCTCGTCCACGGGCGAGCCGTCCGCCGAGACCGTGAGCCGGGCACGGTAGACGAGCGGCACGGCCGCGCTCTCGACCGTGGTGTTGCGCAGCGGGACGACGTCCCAGCACACGGGTGTGCCGGGCCTGAGCGCCGGGAAGGCGTCGTCGAAGGTGTCCGCGTTGGTGTCCTCCGTCGGCGTCACCGCGGTGCAGGCGCCCACGCCGGAGACGTTGACCTCGAGATGATCGATGAACTGCAGCGCGTCGCCATCGTCGCCAGGCTCGTCGGCCGCGGCGATGGTCACCCGGAAGGGTGAGTTGACCAGTGCGTGAACCGCGTTGACGGCCTCGTCGACCACGGCGCCATCGATGGCGAGATAGACGAAGGGCGCGCCTGCACCATCCAGGCTGCCAGCCGCGGTGCCGATGGCGCGCGCGATGCTCTCGGGCGTTCCGCGACCGCCCGAGTCGTCCGTGCCCACCAGGCTGATGAACTTGATGCCCTGACGCGCGAGCTCACTGCCGGCGAAGGCCGCCGTGAAGGTCGCACAGCGGCTGCCGGAGCATTGATCGTCGGCGTCCGTGATCTGCACGTAGATGCGCACGGCCTCGTTGCGGAAGCTCGGGCAACCCACGCCTCCGGCGGTGCAGTTCTTGGTCGAGTTGTTGCAGTTGGCGCCGTCCGCGACACAGGCGGCCGCTTGAATCGGTGCCTCGGCCGAGCCTCCCCCGGTGCCGGCCGGGATGGCGCTCGCGGTGGCGGAGGCGTCGGGCTGGAGCGAGAGGCGATTGCGGAAGGTGTCGAGCTCATCGAAGGTGCCGACGCCGGTCCACACGTCGGGCAGGCAGCCCGTCGCGACCGGATCTTCACCGGGCGCACAGGTCAGACGCGCGATGATGGCGGGCACGCCCGTGGTCGCGTTGCGCATG
>JAACVI010000242.1 GCA_009992505.1 Myxococcales bacterium | reverse complement strand
GTGCTCATCGTGGCCTTCGAGTCGGCGGATCACCCACTCGGACCGTGGATCGAGCGCGCACTCACGATCGTGAAGGAGCACGGCGGCCAGTGCCCGGACGGCGCGAAGCTACGCGAGGGCGAGCAGCGTCGTGGCGCGGGCGCGGCCGAGGCCTGGCGCGGCGCCTTCCTCGAGGCGCCCTACCTGATGAACGTGATGGCGAGCCTGGGCGTGATCGTCGACACGTTCGAGACGGCCTGCCCCTGGGATCGTTTCGCGGAGCTGCACGCCGGTGTGGTCCACGACGTGCGCGACGCGATGAAGCGCGAATGCGGCGCGGGCTTCCTCTCCTGCCGCTTCACGCACGTCTACCCCGACGGACCTGCGCCCTACTTCACCTTCGTCGCGCCGGGACGTCACGGCGCCGAGCTCGAGCAGTGGGCGGCCATCAAGCAGGCCGCGAGCGACGCGCTCTTGCGCCATGGCGGGACCATCACCCATCACCACGCCGTGGGACGCACGCATCGGGCGCACGCACGAAGGCAGCGCCCCGAGCTCTTCACCGACGCCCTGCGCAGCGTGAAGGCCACCCTCGACCCGGCGGGCATCATGAACCCGGGCGCGATGATCTGACGCGACCCGCCGCTCCTCACCGACAGTAGGGGATGCCCCAGGAGCTGGCGAAGCCAGTGCAGTTCTCGCCGGCCGCGCTGCAGGTGGGCACGCCGCCATCGGCGCCACAGACCTGACGGCAGGTCGTGGTGCCGGATTGGTTGATGCAGATGAGGCCCGCGGCGCAGCGTCCCGAGGTGCCGCCGCAGGCGTCGCCGCGCATCTGCGTACCGGCGGGTAGGCAGCCCGTGTAGCGCTCGCCCGTCTCGGAGTTGCGCGTGAGCGTGCAGGCGTACGTCGGGTCGGCGCAGTCCTGAGTGTAGATATTGCAGCGCGTGGGGGTGGGGAGACACACGCGCACGCAGGTCTCGCTGCCGACGGTGCCGAGACAGGTCGCGTCCGCGCCGCATTGACCGATGGAGCCCGCGGCGCAGGTGGCGGTGCACACGAAGCCGGCGCCGAAGCTCACGCACCAGGTGCCCGCGGCGCAGTCCGTGTCGCGCGTGCAGGTCGCGCCTTCGGCCAGACCGGGCGTCATGGTCAGCGCGGTGCAGGCCGTGCCGGTGGCGGTGACGAGGCATTTCTCGTCCGCGGCGCAGGCGGTCGGATCGAAGGGATCACACGTGCCCACGGCTGTGCAGGGCATGGAGACGGGACCGGAGTCAACGGCCGCGTCCGTCGATGTCGCGTCGACGGCGGCGTCGCTCGGCCCTGCGTCCGTCGCGCCGTCGCGGGTCGAGCCATCGCTTGCGGAGCCGTCGCTGGCCGCGTCGGCTGCGGAGCCATCGGTCGAGGCGGCGTCGGTCGATCCGTCCGAGACCATGCCGTCCGGCCCCGCCGCGTCAGGCGTGGAACCGTCCGTGCCGCTGCCATCCACGCCGGCGTCCCCACCGCTCGCGTCTCCGCCGGCGTCCACTCCCGACGCGTCCGGAACGGGGGGCGGACCGGAGGGCTTGGAGCATCCGAGAGCGAACAACAGGGCGATCAAAGCAAAGCGACGTACGAAGGACATGCCCCAGCATAGACGCTTTCCAACCGTCGGTGCGAGTCCCTGCGCGCCGATCAGCCGCGCGCCGCGACGATGGCGCGACCGACGTGCAGGCCCATGGCGTAGATGGAGAGCTGCGGTGGCACGCCGATGGAGCTGGGGAAGAGCGAGCCGTCCGCGACCCAGAGCCCGCGCAGGTGGTGATGAGCGCCGCGTGAGTCCACGGCGGCCACAGTCGGATCGTCACCCATGGGGACGCTGCCCATGGGATGCACGGCCGTGACGTCCATGCTGCCGCGAGTGAGGCGCAGCGCGTCGAGGCGAGGCAGGTCGCTCTGACTCTCGAGCGTGAGCGGCTCGGCCGTGGGGATGTAGACCTTCTGCGCCCCGGCGGCGAAGAGCAGACGCGCGCAGGCCTTCAGGCCGAAGAGCAGCTCGCGCCGATCCTCCGCGTCGGGCCAGTAGTCGATGCTCAGCCCGAGGTCGCCCTTGGGCTCGACCACGCCGGCCGTGCGGTCGTGCAGCATCGAAGTGAAGACGGCGAGGTGATCGTAGCGCTGCATCAGCGTGCGGTGCGCCGCGCCGATACCTGGCATCAAGGTGGCCGTGCCCACGGGATGGGCGAAGGCGGGCAGGATCCAGCTGCGGGTGCCCAGGCCCTCGCGCTCGAAGTCGAGGTGCTCCGTGCACTCGTAGGTCTGAGGGATGCCCTGGGTCGCGCCCACGCGGTCCGCGAACTCGCCGGCCGCGACCAGAGCGGGATGAACGCGCAGATGCCGTCCGGTCTCGCCGCCGGGATCGGGGATGTCCGAGCGCAGCAGGATCGCGGGCGTACCCGTCGCCGATGCCGCCACGCACACGCGGGGCGCGCGCACCGTGACCCGGCCTCGCGGCTGGCGCGTGACGGGATCGAGGGCGAGCGCGTCGACCCCCGTCGCGGCGCCATGGGCATGACGCACGCGGACGGCCTGGACGTGCGTGAGCACGCGTGCGCCGGCATGCACGGCGCGTGGCAGGAAGACCTTGGGCGCGTTGTTCTTGGCGTCATAGGCGCAGCCGAGCTCGCAGAAGCCGCTGCCGATGCAGCCCGTGCGGTTGTGCGAGAGCCCGCCGCCGGCCCAGCCCAGCGCCTGACAGCCCGCCTCCAGCAGCCGGTTGTGACGGTTGCGCCGCGCCTCGGGCACGACGCTCACGGAGAGCAGGCGCTCGACCTCCGTGTAGTGCGCGTCCCAGCTCTCCATCGGCAGATGCTCGAGCCCGCGCTCCTCGAGCCAGCGCCGCAGCACAGGCTGGGGCACGCGCTTGACCAGGTTGATGTTGTGCACAGT
>JAACVI010000241.1 GCA_009992505.1 Myxococcales bacterium | reverse complement strand
CACCCCACGTTTGCACGTCGGGTTTGCGACGAGCGCTAGATGCGGTGCAGCTTGACGGTGTTGGTGCGGCCCGAGAGGGGCCAGCCGAGGATCATGGCGAAGGCGTCTCCGCGAACGCAGATCTTCTCGCGTACGAGCAGGCTGGTGGCGATGCGCAGGGTCTCTTCCAGATCCTCTGGCGGCACCTCGACGCGCGGGATGACGCCCCACTCGAGGGCCAGGCGCGAGGCCGTGCGCGGGTTGCTGGTGATGGCGACGATGGGCGCGCGGGGCCGATGCTCGGCCAGCAGGTTGGCGGAGCGACCGTCGCCCGTGAACGTGACCACGGCCCTCAGCGGCAGCACGTTGGTCAGCAGGGCCGCGGCGCGCGCGGCGGCGTCGGGGAAGCGCCAATCCTCGCCCTCGGCGAGCAGCAGATCCTGGCTGCCCGGCGCGCGCTCCTCGTGCCATTGGCGCTCCACCTCGAGCACGATGGCCGACATCATGCGCACGGCTTCGGTCGGATAGCGGCCCGAGGCGGTCTCGCCGCTCAGCATCACGGCGTCCGTGCCGTCGAGCACGGCGTTGGCCACGTCGGCGGCCTCGGCGCGCGTCGGCCTCGGGTTGCGGATCATGGAGTCGAGCATCTGGGTCGCGGTGATCACGATCTTTCCGCGCTTGTTGGCTTCGCGGATGATGCGCTTCTGCACCAGGGGCACCTTGGCGGAGCCGAGCTCGACCCCGAGATCGCCGCGCGCGACCATCACGCCGTCGGCCTGCTCGCAGATCTCGTTCAGGCAGTCGATCGCTTCGGGCTTCTCGAGCTTCGCGATCACGGGCGTGCCCTTGGCCAGCGCCTGCGCCTCGGCCACGTCTTCAGGGCTGCGCACGAAGGAGAGGGCGAGGAAGTCCACGCCTAACACGTCGACCGCGAAGGCGAGATCGATCTTGTCCTTCTCCGTCAGTGCGGGCGTGCTGAGGCGCGCTCCGGGCACGTTCAGGCCCTTGCGATCCGAGAGCGTGCCGCCGGCCTCGACCACGCAGCGCACCTCGGTCGCCGTCGTCTCCACCACGCGTAGCTCGATCAGGCCATCGTCGAGCAAGATGGTGTCGCCCGCGTTCACGTCTCGGGGCAGCGGTTTGTAGGTCTGGCTCGCGCGCGTGGCGTCGCCGGGGACGTCCTCCGTCGTCAGCGTGAAGGGATCGCCCTGGGCCAGCTCCACCGGGCCGCTCGGGAAATGCCCCACGCGCATCTTCGGGCCGCACAGGTCGCCGAGGATCGCCAGCGGACGACCCGCGCGCTGCGACGCCTGGCGCACCAGCGCGGCCAGCCGAGCGTGGCTCTCGTGGTCTCCGTGGGAGAAGTTCAGTCGGGCGCAGTCCATGCCAGCGGCGACCAGACGGCCGAGGCTCCGCTCGTCGGAACAGGAGGGCCCCAGGGTGCAAACGATTTTCGTGCGTCTCACCCGGCCCTTGTACCACTCCTGCGCGCGAACGGGTCTGCGCGCATGTTGTCGCTCGATATGGCAGTCTCGGGCCCATGAGATGGCATGCATCCAGCTGGGCCCGATCACTCCTACTGCTTCCGCTGCTCGCGAGCCTCGGCTGCGCGTATCCGCGTCGCGGGACGCCTCTGTCCGAGGTGCGTTCGGACCTCTCCTCCATCGAGGCGCCTCCGGGCGTGATCGAGCTGCGCTTCCTGTCGGCCGTGGTGCCGCCGCAGAAGCGCGGGGGCATGGCCTGGGATGAAGACGGCAGCGCCCCGGACGTGAGCGTGCGCGTGTACCGCGACGATCATCTGGTGTGGCAGTCGACGCCCGTGGAGCGCGGTCTCTCGCCCGAGCTGAACGTCACGCCGGCCGAGAACCTCTACCTGCCGCCGGACGCGTCCGTGCGCATCGAGCTCTGGGACGTGGACTCCGTCGCCGGCGATCCCATCGGCGTCTGGCAGGGTCGTGGCCTGCCCTCGGGCGCGCTGCTCGGCGCCAACGCCCGCGTCATGCTCGACAGCCGCGCCGTGTTGGTGATGCGCGTGGAGCGTGCTCGGCCCCAGCGTGGACTGGGCCTCGCGCTGTACGAAGTGCGCTCCGACCGACTGCTCGCCGTGACCGTCTTGCCGCGCTCCCCCGCCTCCCGCGCCGGGCTGCTCGAAGGCGACTCCATCGTGGCCATCGGGGAGGACGCCATCGAAACCATCGGCTCGTCCCGCGCGGCCTCGGCTCTGGCGCGCGCAGGCACCGAGCGCGGCGCCACGCTCACGGTCTTGCGCGGCACCACGCGCCAGATCCTCCGGCTCGACGGCGGCTACGTCTGGCAAGTGCTCTAGACATGCATCGCGCGGAGCGTGCCGCGTCCGCTCGGGTCCTGGCCCTCGGGCCGCTGGCGTTGGCGCTCTTCGTGGGCCTGTTGGCGTCGAGCCCCGGCGTGGCGCGGGCCGAGGTGCAGGTCTCGACGCGTCTCTTCGCGGGCGGCGGCGCCGCCCTCGGAACGATGGAGCGCGAGTTCCTGTTCGAGCTGGGCCTCCGCGGCGAGGTGCTCTTCGGCGCGGCGGGCGATTGGAACTTCCGCATCGGCCCGGCCTTCGAGCTGCGCGAGGTGGACTTCGACACCTTCGAGTTCACAGCCGGTGTCGCGGGTCTGCTGCCCGTCGTGCGCGGTTGGCCCATCGTGCTGACGGCGGCCGGCGGCTACGCCCTGCGCCGCGGTCGCCTCGACTCGGGTCCCGTCTTCGTCGGCACCTTCGCCTGGGGCTACCGCAGCTACAACTACCACTCGGCCTATGGCCTGGCCGTGGCGCCCTACGCCAGCGCGCGCGTGCACCTCGAGGACGCCAGCCAATGGGAGCTGATGTTCGGCGTCGAGATCGATCTCGAGGCGTTGGTCGGCATCCCCTACGCCTTCTTCCGTTCCCTCGCGCATCGGGGTCCTCCCGACGAATGAGCGGGGCGCCCGCGGCT
>JAACVI010000068.1 GCA_009992505.1 Myxococcales bacterium | reverse complement strand
CCTGCCAGGCTCGTGGTCAGTCGTGACGCAAACCTTCGACCGGGAGCATGCGCGCGGCCCAGAGGCTGGGCGTGAGCGTGGCGAAGGTGCAGATGCCCAACGCGATGACGGCGGTGAGGGCGAACTCGACGGGGCTGACGACGACGGGCAGGTGGTCGATCAGGTAGACCTTGGGGTCGAGCGGGAATTGGTCGAGCGAGAGCCACCAGACGAGGCCGCCGCCCACGAGTAATCCTATGGCGGTGCCCAGTAGGCCGACGACGCTGCCCTGGACCATGAAGATGCCGAGGATGGTTCCGTCGGTCGCGCCCATGGCCTTGAGGATGGCGATCTCGCGCTTCTTCTCCAGCACGATCATGATCAGGGTCGCGACGACGTTGAAGGCCGCGACGAAGATGATGGTGGCGATGACGAGGGTGAGGATGACCTTCTGGATCTCGAGCGCGGTGAAGAGGTTCCGGTTCAGCTCGGCCCAGTCGACGGTGTGGAACGGCCCGCCGAGCTCACGCTCGAGCTTGCGCGCGACCTCGCGGCTCTGGTCGAGGTCGTGTAGCCGCAGCTCGACGCCGGTGACGCTGTCGCCGCGGTTGAAGAAGCGCTCGGCCTCATACAGGTCGACGTAGACGAGGCCCGAGTCGTACTCTTGGAAGCCTGCGGAGAAGACGCCGATGACGCGGAAGTCGCGGCTCTGGGGCGCGCGATCTTCCTGGTTCGAGAACAGGCTGACGTCGAGGCCGCTGGTCGGGCTGATCAGCGAGACGCGGTCGTCCACGCCGAGGCCGAGGGTCTGGGCCAGGGTCTTGCCGACGACGATGCCGGGTAGATCAGCCGTGCCCTCGTGGGCCTGGCGCTGGATCTCCTGATCGTCGGCGATGATCTGCGCCTCTTGCTCGGGCGTGAGGTCTTCGAGCGCATCTTCCGCGGCGAGCGCGGCCTCCACCTCGGCCGGTGTGGCGACGTGCACGAGGGGCAGCCGGGTGCCCGCGTCGACCACGGCGGCGGCTTCATGCGAGGGCGAGTCGCCCCAGATGGGTGTGCGGCGGATGGCGGGCGCGAGGCCTCCGTCGGGCAGGAGGATGTCGTCGTGTCCGGTCGCGATCTGTTGGCGCAGGCGGTCGAGGTCCACGCCTCGCAGCGGATCGTCGGCGGTCACGGCGGCGTCGACGGCCGGAACGCCCGCGTCACGCGCGTCCAGCGGATCCGGGGCCACGCCATAGTCCGCGGTGGCCACCTGCGCCAGCCAATCCCAGTCGGCGTGCTCGTTGCCCGCCAGATCCTCGGGCCGGACGGGCGGCATGGATCCGGGGCGCCGCAAGCCATCGAGGTTGCCCTGGACGATCTGGCTCGGCAGGTCGAGCACCTCGCGCATGGCCACGGGATCGACGCCCTTCACCAGCACGCCGCTGAGGCGGTCGCCCTTGGCCAGCATCATCTCGTTGATCAGGAAGGGATCGGCGCCGGCGACCTCGGGCATGCGCCGCGCGCGCTCGAGCACGTCGCGATACTCCTCGAAGTCGACGCCGTACTTCAGGACCAGCACGTGCGCGTTGACGCCCAGGACCTTGTCGCGGAACTCGCGCTGGAAGCCGCTGGTGACCGAGAGCACGGCCAGCAGCGCGGCAACGCCCAAGGCGACGCCCGTGACCGCGATGATCGTGATCACCGAGATCGTGCTCCGCTTCTTGCTGCGGAGGTAGCGCGTCCCAATCTCGAGCGAATAGGCCATCGGCGTGGACCCCAGCAGCCCGGCGCGAGCTGCGCACCCGGACGCCGAAGGCACGGGCTCTTATCACGAGCATCTCGGGCGAGCCAGGGGGCCGATGGGCCACGGATTGGCCCCGTCGCCGGATCGAGGTCATACTTGAAGCACTTGATGCTTCTTACTTTTCTTCGACGATGGGGCATCTCCGCCCCCCTTGTCCTCTTGGCGCTCGCGATGGGCTGCGGCGGGACGGTCGATCTAACCCCGCACGACGCAGGCCCGACGCTCGACGGCGCCCCGCCGGAGGCGCGCACGCTGGAGTTGGTCGGTCCTCCCTCCCTCGAGCTGTCGTTCGACGAGGCGGCCGAGCTGAGCGTGCGTGAGCGCGACACGGCGGGCCTGCCCGTGCCGGACGCGGACATCGCCTTCGCCCTCGAGGGCAACGCCAACGACTCCACCCTGGGCACGCTCGGCGCCACCACCAACATGGATGGCCTGGCGCGGGGACGCGTGCTCGCCGGACACACGGCGACGACCTTCCAGGTGCGCATCACGGCCACGGGCGCGGCGCCCCTCTACGTGCAGGTCTCGGTCTCCGGCCATGGCTTCGGCCAGGTGGACGCGAGCATCGACTACGCCGGCAGGCGGCCGGTGGATCACCTCGAGGCGATGCTCTTCGCGGGTGCGGGTTGCGCCACGGCGCTGATGGGCAGCCTGGCGCCCGATCGCCGCAGCGCGTTGGGCGCGGGCGTGAGCCAGGTGCTCTTCACGGGGCTGCCCGCGTTGGTGCGCTATTCCCTCGCGGTCGAAGGCAAGGGTCCCACCGACGTGACGCTGGCGCGCGGCTGCCTCGAGGACGTGCTCGTCAGCGAAGGCGCGACCGCGAACGTGAGCGTCACCGTGCAGGATCTCTCCCTCGATCCCAGCGGCGAGTACGACGCGACCTTGTCGCTGACCACGGACACGCTCGCGACCACGCTCTCGGACGCGCTGCGCACCGGAGCACAGACGCAGATCGAGGACGCGGGCGGCGACGTCTCGGTGTTGCTCGACGCGCTGAACCGACACTTCCTCGCCGCGGGCGACGTGACCTCGGTCGCGCTGCTCGCCGCGGAGCGCTCCACCACCCGCCTCGAGGCCGATCTGGACGCGCGACTGATCGCGGACGGCAGCGGACCGTCGGTGGCCTTCGCGAGCTTGGCCGACGCCGTCGACCGCAAGCTCGCGCGGGTGGAGGTGAGCGGCGTGTTCACGCTCGGGCCAGATGGCGGCTCGAGCTTCACGGCCACGCAGGTCAGCGCGGGTGAGGTCGGCTCGCCTCTGGTGCTGCTCGACCTCGCGAGCCTGGGCGTGCACGTGCGCACGACGCTGTCGTCCGCGCTGCTGGCCGACGCCGACGGAGCGCGGATCGACGCCTTCGACCTACAGCTGCCGGGCGGTGTGCTCTCGGAGGCGCGCGTCCACGCCATGGCTCTGGCTGCGGGTGTGGACAGCGCGGCACCCTGGCTCGCCGCCCACGCCGGCTGTGACAGCTTCGCCGCCTTCCTCGCCGCGGATCCCGCGCTGCACGTGAGCTGCGACGCGAGCTGCGCGGACGACGTGTGCACGGACGCGATGGAGAGCGTCTGGATCGGCATGTCGTCCACCCTCGATCAGCTCGACATCGAACGCAGCGGCGTCGAGTTGAGCGGACGCCTCGACTTCATCGAGGACACCGGCGACCTGCGCGTCGATCACGTGAGCGCCACGGCTCTCACGGCCGTCACGACCGGCGAGGGCGCCGGCTCCGACACCCTCGGGGCCTCCGTGCAAGGCAGCCGCGCGGCGTTCCTGCCGTGAGCACGGGCGGGGGGCGTTACCCGCTCGAGGCCGCCCGCACGCTGCGCGACGACGCGGTGGAGGTCGCACAGCAAGCGCTGTCGACGGCGATGCGCGAGCTCGAGGCCCTGGAGCACCAGCGGGATCGCGCGACCGAGCTCGTGCTGGAGCGAACACGACGCATCGAGCACGAGCGTGTGGCCGAGGCCGAGAAGGACGCCTCGGGTCGCAGCGCCGCGCACATGCTCGCCGGGCAAGCCTGGATCCGGCGCCTGGAGACGGAGCGCGAGCAGGCTCGGGTCGCGGAGCGCGCGGCCCAGGCCGACGTGCGTGCGGGGGAGGGTGCGGTCGAGAGCAAGCGGGCGGCGCTAGCCCAGGCACGCGCCGAGGCCAAGGCCGTGGAACATCACCACGAGCGCTGGACTCGAGATCGCAAGCGGGCGGCGCTGGCCAAAGAGGAGGCCGAGGCCGAGGAGCACGCCGGCCGCAAGCACCACGACCGCGGCTGAGCGTCGCCCATGCGTGGCGCGCGACGCGCCGCTAAGTTGCCGCGAAGCACCGCTATTCCTAGATTGAACCTGCGTGCCCCATCCCCGAACCGCCACCGTGACGCGATTTGCGCTGACCTGCGTGCTCGTCTTCTGTGAGGCGGGCGCGATTCAGCCGCCGGATGCGAGCGCCCAGACCACGCCCGCGGGCCCGGTCCCGCCGGTCGAGATGGCGTCCTTCGATCCCACCGTGGTGCGGCCCTCGGGGGCCCTGGCGCAGACGCGCGCGGCCCTGGATGGGGGCGACATGGCGCGGGCGCGGTCCCTGGCGGCGGCGGCGGCCGCCCTCACCCGCGACCCGGTGGAGCTCTCGGAGCTGCGCTGGCTGAGCGTGGAGGCGGCCGAGGGTGCGGGCGACGCCGCGGGCGCACGATCGGGCCTCGAGGCGTTGGCGAACACCCCGTCGCCCCTTCAGCGCTGGGCCACGCTGCGCCTGGCCAAGGCGGTCGCGGAGGAGGACCCGGCGCGCGCCGCCGCGCTCACCACGCCGCTGCTGCAGGAGCGCTGGGCGGGTCAGCTGCGCGCGCGCAGGATCGCAGCCCAGGCGCTGGCCCAGACCGACGCCGAGGCGGCCGTCCCTCTGTTGCGACAGCTCGTGATCGAGGCCGACTCCGACTCGGGCGCGGCGTCGCCCGGCATGCCATTGGCGGCCATTCTCACCCAGCGGGGTGATGAAGCCTCCCTCGTGGAGGCGCTCTCGCTCTACCGTCGCGTGGCGTCGCGGGCGCCTCTGGCCGACGTCGGTCACGAGGCCGAGGCCAAGGCCCAGGCGGTGCTGGCGCGCCTGCCGGCCGAGCGTCGGACCGAGCTCGCGCATCCACCCGTCGACATGCTCCTGGCGCGGGCCCAGGCGCTCTACGGGGCGCTGCGCAACAACGAGGCCGAGGAGGCCTACGCCGCCGTGGCCAACGCGACGACGGATCCTTCGCTGCGCTGCGAGGCCGACTTCATGCGCGCCAAGGCCGTGCTGAGGCGACGCGCGCGCAGTGAAGGCGCCACGCTGATGGAGGCCGTCGCCGGGCGCTGCACCGCGGACGTGCAGGCGCGAGCGCTCTACGCCGCGGCTCAGGCGCACGACGCGCTAGGCGAGCGCGCGGACTCGATTCGACTCTACACGCAGCTCGAGCAGGTGGCGCCGCAGCATCGCCTGGCCGACGACGCCCACCTGATGCGCGCGCTGGCGCTGCGCGGGGCCGGCGACGAGGAGGGCTTCCTGCGCAGCCTGGCCGAGATGCCCGAGCGCTATCCGCAGGGTGACATGACGCCCGACGCGCTCTTTCGGCTCGGTGTGCAGCGGCTCATGGCTGGTGACGCGCAGGCGGCGCTGACGGCCTTCGAGGCGCTCAGGGCCTATCCGGAGGACACGGCCGAGGACGCGCTGGGTCGCCCCGAGTATTGGCGTGGTCGCGCGCTCGCGGCGCTGGGTCGCGGGCCCGAGGCGGCCGAGGCCTACGTCGGCGTGGCGACGCATTACCCGCTCGCCTACTACGCGCAGCTCGCCATGTCGCGCTTGGCCGAGCTGGATCGACCCGCCTTCGATCACGTCGCCGCCGAGCTTCTACGCGTCACGGCCGAGGACGCGCTCCGCTTCCCGAGGCGTCCCGAGATGAACACGCCCGCCTTCGCGCGTCTGCTCTCGCTGCTGCGCGTGGGCGATCTGGAGCGCGCCGAGATCGAGCTCGAGGCGCAAGGCTTCCTGGGCGAGGGCAGTGATGCGGACGCGCTCTGGCTGGCGGCGGCGCTGCTGGCGAACGGCGGCGATCTGGCGCGGGCGACGACGCTCTCGCGCAGCCGGCTGCGCTCCTTCCGCAAGGTGACGCCCATCGGTCGTGGGCGAGCGTTCTGGCGTCTGGCCTATCCGCGCGCCTTCTCGCCCTTGATCGAAGAGACGGCCGATCACGCGGGGGTGCCTTCCTCGCTGGTGCGCGCCATCGCGCGCGAAGAGAGCGGATTCGATCAGCGGGCCGTGTCCTGGGCGCACGCCTACGGGTTGGTACAGGTCATCCTGCCGACGGCGCGGCGCTTCGGAGAGCCCCTGGGCCTGACCATCTCCGCCAGCACCATGCGCGAGGCCGACACCAACCTGAAGGTCGGGACGCGCTTCATGCGCTTCCTGCTCGATCGCTACGACGACAACCCGGTGATGATCCCGGCGGCCTACAACGCGGGTCACAACGCCGCCGATCGCTGGCTGCGCGCGCGACCCGAACTGCCGCTCGACGAGTGGGTCGAGGCCATCCCCTACGCCGAGACGCGTCGCTACACGCGGCGCGTGCTGCAGAGCTACGGCGTGTATCGCTTCCTCGACACGCACGAGGTGCCGATGTTGTCGCTGCAGCTTCCGCACGCCCACTGAGGAGCTTGGGCGGCTAGGTCCGCGCTGAATCCATCGATGGACCCGCTGTACGCGGTGCAGGACAAGTCCTGCACCCTACGGTCGCAGGTGGACGATCACGCGACGGAGTCAGTCTTCGAAGCTGGCGGCGAGCTCTCGGATCAGCTCTTGCGCGCGCGGGGAGAGCTCCCTGGGCACGTCGACCTGAACCACGCACACGAGGTCGCCGCGACCCCGTTGGCCCAGGCGCGGGACGCCACCATTGGACACGCGGACGAGCTCGCCCGGCTGGATGCCGGCGGGCACCACGACGTCGAAGGTCAGCTCGCCTTCGCCTTCAGGTGCCGGCTCGAGGGAGGGCACGACCACCTTCGCGCCCAGGGCCGCCTGCGGATAGGAGACGTGGAGATCGTAGTAGAGGTCGTCGCGCTCGCGCTCGAAGCGCGCGTCCGGCTGGACCATGACCGAGACGTAGAGATCGCCGGCGGGGCCGCCGAGGCGCCCGGCCTGGCCGAGACCCGACAGGCGCAGCGTCTGACCTTCGTCGATGCCCGCGGGCACGCTGACCTCGACCTTGCGATCTTGGTGGACCTCGCCGCTGCCCTGGCAGGCGCCGCAGGGGGTCTTGGCGCGGCTGCCCTGACCGCGACAGCTCGGGCAGGTGGTCGAGAGCAAGAAGCCGCCCCGCTGATGGGCGACCTGCCCGCGGCCCCCACAGGTGGCGCAGGTGCTGAGCTCGCCGCCCTCGGCGCCCGTGCCGTGGCACTCGGTGCAGGGCGAGGCGTGACCGAGGGGCAGCTCCTTCTTCACGCCAAAGGCCGCCTCCGCGAGGCTGACCTCCATGCGCGCGCGGACATCGGCGCCACGGGCCGGGGCGTCGCGCCGAGGACGCCGGCCGAAGCCGCCCATGCCGAACATGTCGCCGAAGATGTCCTGGAAGTGGCTGAAGACGTCCTGCACGTCGCCGAAGCCGCTGTAACCGCGCCCGGAGAGACCCTCGTGACCGAACTGATCGTAGGTGCGGCGCTTCTCGTCGTCGCTCAGCACCTCGTAGGCTTCGGAGCACAGCTTGAAGGTCTCCTCCGCGTCCGGGTTGTCCGGGTTGCGGTCCGGGTGGAACTCCAGCGCCTTCTTGCGGAAGGCTACTTTCACTTCGGCCTGCGTGGCGGTTCGCTCCACCTCGAGCAGTTCGTAGTAGTCGCGTTTGGCCATGGGAGGGATTCCGGGGCGGCAACATAGGTCGGGTCGGCGCAGGGTCAAGGGAAAGGCGCGCGGGAGCCGCGAGCTCGGGCTCGAAAGAAACTCTGGAACCTGGGGCGTCGAGGAGTGTCAGTAGGGGTGAACGGCGCGGGCCGGACGCTGAGAGGCGGGCCCCCCGAGACCGAAGACGCTGGACGACCCAATGGAGGAATCGTGATGGAGAAGTACGCGCTCGATGTGGTGATGAGCTGGGGCACGTCCCCGCTCGCGAATGAGCTCCTCACGGAGCCTCGGACCCTTACGCTGGGAAGCGGCAAGACGGCGACCTTCGCCATGCCCGAGCAGTTCGCGGACGACGGCTTCGCGCTGGTCGTCCCGGACGGCGAAGGCTTCAGCCTGCGCATCCCGGCGGGTGCGTCGGCCTGCATGCAGGAGGAGCGCGACGGCATGACCGTGGACGTCGACCTCGCCGTGGTCGCCTCCGACGCGGAAGGCGTGCGGCAGATCCCCCTGGGTCTGCACTCGCGTGCCGAGGTGCGCATCGGGGAGTTCGTCTTCTCGCTGCGTGGCACGGCTCAGCCGGAGCGCGCGCGCAAGGGTGGCATCGCCGATTGGACGCCCGCGCGTTACATCGGCGCGTCCTTCCTCTTCCACGCCTTCATGCTGATCCTGATGACCTTCTCGCCGCCCGCCGCGTCGGCGCTGAACATCAACATGGACATGCAGCGCGCGCAGTACATCCGCGCCAGCATGGACGCCCTCGCGCTCGAGCAGCAAGACATGGACCCGCTCCTGGACGACGCGGCCGCGGGCGCGCCGAGCAGCGAAGGTCAGCCCATGGAGGGCGACGAGGGCGCGTCCGGCGCGGAGAACGAGCAACGCCACACGGGCGGCGGCGTGGCCGTGCGCGGACACGACCAGGAGCAACGCGTGCCCCTCGACACGCAGACGGTTCGCACCGCGGGCGTGCTCGGCGCCCTGGCCACCGCCTTCGCCGGCATGCCCTCGGACATCTCCTCGCCCTACGGCGCGGCCAACGCCGCCGGCTTCAGCGAGGAGTCGCTCTACGGACCGCTGATGGCCAACAACGCGGGCTTCGGTCCCGGCGCGGGCGGCTTCGGCATGATCGGCATCGGACGTGGCGGCTGCCCCGCGGGTCGCACGGACTGCCTGGCCGGCACGGTGGGCGTGGGCACGCTCGGCACCGTCGGCACCATCGGCGGGACCGGCGCGACCTGTGACTCGGTGACGTTCGCTCGCCACGAGCGCACCCTGGGTCGTGCACAAGCCATCGCACTTTGCTCCGACGGACTCTACGGCACAGGCGTCAGCCACCTCGGCGACGGCAACCATCGCGTGCCCCAGAGAGTCATCGGCGGCGTCGCGGACAGCCGCGGCGGCCTCAGTCGCGAGCAGGTGCGTCGCGTGGTGCACCGCAACCTCAACCAGGTGCGCTTCTGCTACGAACAGGGCCTGCAACAGCGCCCCGACCTCGAAGGCCGCGTGGCCGTGCGCTTCATCATCAGCGGCAGTGGCGCCGTCCAGACCTCGCTGGTGCAGGACACGACGCTCCATAACTCCAACGTGGAGCAATGCGTGAGCGGCGCGGTCCAGCGCTGGAGCTTCCCCCAGACGGGTGAGCTGACCATCGTCACCTATCCCTTCAGCTTCCAGAGCCAGAGCTGAGCGCTCGCTAGACGCTCAGTCCCCATCAGACCTCGTCGCCGCCGTCCCGCGCTCACCTGCCGGGGCGGCGTCGCGCGTTTCGGGACCTGGGTCAGGAGGTAGAGGATGTCCGCACCCTTCGCGCTGGAAGTGCTGATGAGCTGGGGCGACTCGCTGCTGGCTCACGAGCTGGTGACGGAGCCGCGAACACTCACGCTCGGCCGTGGTCCGGAGGCCACGTTCCCGATGCCGGAGCAACTCGCCGAAGAAGGCTTCGAGTTCGTGTCCTTCGGCGGCGGCGCCTGGAGGCTGCGCCTGCCCACCGACGCGAGTGTGGAGGCGTTCGTCGTCGATGGCGTCTGCCGGAGGTCGTATCTCGCCGACGTCGATCGAGAGGCTCGCCGGCTGCTCCCGATCGGCCCGACGACTCGAGCCCTCGTGAACGGCGGCCCCTTCGCCTTCTCCGTGCGCGGCACGACGCCGACCGAGCGCGCGCCACGTGGCGGCAATGGCGACTCCGTGGCCAGCTACATCGGCGCGTCCTTCGCCTTCCACGCGTTCATGGTGTTCTTGATGTTTCTGGCGCCTCCCCGCCTGACGCACGGGCCGGACGCCGAGCACGCGCGCATCCTCCAGGCGGCGCTGAGCGACCTGTCGCGGCACCTGCTCGTGACGACGCTCGCGCAGCCGTCTCGAGAAGGTACGCCAGGGGCGCCTGCCGAGAAGCCCACGGCGAGCGACGCACCCCAACCGCAACACCGAAACGAGGCCGCGGCACGTGTGCGTGGACGAGGCTCGCACCGGCCGACTCGGGTCGACCGGCTGCCGAGCGCACCCGCTCGGCCGATGCCCGAATGCTCGCGGCGCTTGCTTCTGGTTCGCCGGATCAGATCCAGCACGCCGAGCTGCTGAATGGCGAACCTGCCCCGGAATACGCTCTGGGGCTCCAAGCGGGACGCCCCGCCGCGGGCACGAACTGCACGAGCTGCCCGGGCAGCACGGACGCGAACCCATTCGGCCTCTGGCGTGGAGCAATGCGTGAACGGCGCCGTGCGGCGCTGGAACTTCCCGGCGGCGGACGGGCTGACGATCGTCACCTATCGCTGTCAATTCCAGAGCCAGAGCTGATCGCTGGTTACCACACGACGACCGCTCCCCTGCCGGGGCGGCGTCGCGCGTTGAGGCCGCTACTTGCCGTAGGCGGCGCGGACGCTGTCGTAGTGGGAGGGCAGGCTGGGCTCGAGACGCTGCGCTCCGAAGAAGGCCATCAGGGCGCGACGGCCCTCCGCGTGGTCGTGCAACGCCATCAGCGCGGTGGCCATGGCGTCCTTCTGTTGCTTCGTGACCTTGGGTCCCGCGCACACGACGTCCGCGGGAATGGGCTCGCTCACCAGGATCGAGCGCATCGCCTCGGCGGGCAGCTCGGCCTGCCATCCCTGGCGTGTGGGCCGGCCCTCGGCGTCTGTCGTCAAGTAGGTGGCGCCCACGTCCGCGTCTCCCAGGGCGACCGCCTGAACGACGGCGCTGTGACTGCCCAAGAACTTCTGCTCCGCGAACAAGTCGTCAGGCTTCATGCCGCGGAGCCGCAAGGCCATGCGCGGAAAGAGATAGCCCGCCGAGCTCTTCGTATCGACCCACGCCACGCGGGCACCCGCGAGGTCCGAGGGCTGCTTCAGAGCCGAGTCCTGGCGCACGAAGAGCGTCCCGCGGTACTCCGTGCCCGACACGCGACCGCAGGCGAGGAGTAGGGCCACGCCCCGCGACTCCTGCGACACGTAGACCGCGGGTGGCAGCCAGGCGAAGTCCACGGAGCCGCTGCCCATGGCCTCGGCCAGGGCGTCGTAATCCGGCAGCGAAGAGACCTCCACGAAGTCGCCGATGGCGGCGCCGAGGGCCTCCGAGAAGGACTCGCGGACCACGGCGCGACCAGGACCGTGCATGATGGGTCCAGCTCCGAAGCGGATTGACATTGCCGCATTGTATCAGCTCGACCACGGCCCGCGGTGTGCAGGACCAATCCACCAACGCCAGGCGACGAGTGAGGTATCGTACGGCCCGATGAGCCCGTTCCTGCTGCTGAAGACGCTCCACATCCTGTCGGCCATGCTCTTCCTCGGAGCCGGGTTGATGACCGCCTGGTACAAGCTGCGCGTCGACCTCACCGACGATGTGCGCGTGATCGTCTGGTACCAGCGCGAGATGGTGCGCGCCGATTGGCTCTTCACCACGCCGTCCGCCGTGCTCCTGCCTGGCACGGGCGTCGCGATGGCCCTCATCATGCACTATCCGCTGCTCGATCCGTGGCTCTTGTGGATCTATGCCGGCTTCGTGATCGAGGGCGTCCTGTGGCTACCCGCCGTGTGGATCCAGATCCGCATGCGCGCTCTGGCGGAGCAGGCGCTGGAGGCGAACGTCCCTCTGGATCCCGAGTTCCGTCGCCTCGGACGCATCTGGCGCGTGCTCGGCTACCCGGCTTTCGCCATCGCCGTGGTCATGGTGCTGATGATGGTGACGCACTGGTATCCGGGTCGGTGACGCGCTCGCGGGCCCTCGCCGCGGCCGCACTCACGGACGGGCACAGCCCCCAGCGGGGACTCGAGTCGCTGTAACACTCTGGGGAGCGAGGGGCTCTACCTCCAAACCTGCCGGGATCCGGCGATTGGAGTTTCTCGATGTACGACCTGCTGTGGCGCGGTGGCTCGAAGGCCGCGTTCTATCTTTCGCTCGCCTTGCTGGCGGCATGTGGACACGTCGAAGGCCAAGCCGGGGCTGCGATTCCCCAAGAACCCGTCCCCGAGCACACGGCGCACGCCTTGCGGGAGACGCTGCCGCGCCTGCGCACGCTCCGCGCCACCGTGGCCGCTGTCGATCCCGTGCGCATCTCGGCGCAGACGCCCGGGCGTGTGCTCGATCTGCGCGTCGACGTGGGCGACCGAGTCGAGCCCGGACAGCTGCTGGGCACGCTCGAGTCGTCGAGCCTGGCGTCGGCTGTGACGGCCGCGCACTCGCAGCTCAGCCTGGCCGAGACGGAGGCACAACGTGCCGAGTCCCTGCACGCCCAGGGCGCCATGCCTACGGCCATGCTCGACGCGCGCCGCTCGCAGCTCACGCAGGCGCAGGCGCAGCTGCGCGCCGCCCGCACCATGCTCGAATACTCGCACCTGCGCGCTCCGGCCGCCGGCATCGTGCAGGAGCGCCTGCTCAGCCCGGGCGATCTCGCCACGCCGGGAGCGGTCGTGCTCACCCTCTACGACGCGGATCGACTCTGGCTCGAGGCGCAGGTGCCGACGCAGGATATCCCGCAGGTCCGGCTGGGCACTCTGGTGCGCTATCAGGTCGGCGATCGTCAGGGCGAAGGCACGGTCGCCGAGGTCGCGCCGATCCAGGATCCACGTAGCCGCACCGTGCGCGTGCGCGTCCGCCTCGAGGGCGCCGACGCCTACCCGGGAGCCTTCGGTACGCTCACCTACGAGACGGGTGAAGAGCAGCACGTCACCGTGCCGAGCGACGCCATCGTGCGTGTCGGTCAGCTCACGATGGTGCGCGTCCACGAAGAGGACGGCTATCACCGACGCAGCGTGCGCCTGGGCGCGAGCCGGAACCAACGCGTCGACGTGCTCGCTGGCCTGAGCGGCGGCGAAGAGGTCGCGCTTCCATGAGCGGAGTCGACATGCGCGGAGGCGCCCTCAAGGGCATCGTCAAACGCTTCCTCACGGGTCCGAACGCGGTGCTCCTGCTCCTGCTCTCGCTCACCCTGGGCGTGGTCTCGGTGCTGGTGACCCCGCGCGAAGAGGAGCCGCAGATCGTCGTGCCCATCGCGGACGTGATGATCGAGGTGCCCGGTCACTCGGCGGACGAGGTCGACCGACTCGTCGCCACGCCCTTGGCGCGCCTGCTCTATCAGATCGACGGTGTGGAACACGTGCGCTCGGCGGCCATGCGCGATCGCGCCGTGGTCACCGTGAACTTCTATGTCGGAGAGAATCGCGAGGACGCGATGACCCTGCTCCGCAGTCGCATCGAGGGTCACGTCGACGAGCTCCCGCCCATCGTGCGCTCGTGGATCGTCCGCCCGATCGAAGTCGACGACGTGCCCATCGTCACGCTGGCGCTCTCCGGCGAGGGCTACGACCTGCATCGTCTCCGGCGCGTGGCCGAAGAGGTGCGCGCACGCCTGGACGAGCTGCCCGAGTTGTCGCGTACGCAGATCTACGGCGGCATGCCCCGGCAGGTGCAGATCGATCTCGATCGCGCGCGCCTCGAGGGACATGACCTGACCGCGCTGGAGGTCGCCGACGCGATCCGGCGTCACGGCACGACCTCCGTCGCAGGCGGTCTCGACCGGCTCGACGCCCACCTCTCCGTCGACGCCGGCGATGGTTTCCGCGACGCCGCAGAGCTGACGGATCTCGAGGTCGCGGTGCGCAACGGCACGCCCGTGCGCCTGGGCGACGTGGCCGACGTGCACGACGGACCGGCCGAACTCGACTCCTACACCCATCTCTGGCGCGGCTCAGCCTCTCCCCAGGGCGCGCAAGAAGGAGTGCCGCAGGTCACGCTGGCCATCAGCAAGCAGCGCGGCACGGACGCGAGCGCGGTCGCCACGCGCGTGCTCGCCGAGGTCGAGCGTCTGCGTTCGGACGTCTTGCCCGAAGGCCTCGACGTGACTCTGACGCGCAACTACGGCGCCTCGGCGGACAAGAAGGTCGACGATCTGTTGGAGTCGATCGCAATCGCGCTCGTCACGGTCATCGCCTTGCTCTTCTTCTCCCTCGGCTACCGCGCGGCCATCGTCGTCGCCGTCAGCGTACCCATCTCGTTCTCGCTCGCGCTCTTCGTGAACCTGCTCTTCGGCTACACCATCAACCGCGTCACCCTCTTCGCGTTGATCCTCTCCCTGGGCTTGGTGGTCGACGATCCGATCACCAACGTCGACAACATCGACCGCCACCTGCGCCACGGCAGAGGCAGATCGCGCGATCGAGTGCTCTCCGCCGTCAGTGAGGTACTGCCACCGGTGTTGATGAGCACGCTGACGGTCATCGTCTCGTTCCTGCCCATGTTCTTCATCAGCGGGATGATGGGCCCCTACATGCAGCCCATGGCCGCCAACGTGCCGCTGGCGATGGGCTTCTCCATGCTGGCGTCGCTGACCGTCGTGCCCTGGTTGGCGCATCGGCTCTTGCACAAGAAGTTGATGCCGAACGAGCGCGCCGAGTCCCTCGCTGCGCCGCCGCACGAGAGCTCCGCTTCGGACGCCGGCGACGACGGCCTGAGCGAGCCCGTCACCGAGGGCATTCTGGGTCGCTTCTATCGCGCCACCATGGGCCCGGTGCTGATGAAGCGCAGGCGCATCGTGGGGCTCCTGGGCTTCGTCTTCGCGCTCTTCGTCGGCGCCAACGCCCTCGCGGCCCTGGGCCTCGTGCCGTTGAAGATGCTGCCCTTCGCCGACAAGGACGAGCTCTCGCTCCTGGTGGACATGCCCGAGGGCACGACCCTCGAGCGCACGGACGCATTGACGCGCGAGCTCGCGCGCCACCTCGTGTCCCAGCCGGACGTCACGGACGTGGAGACCTTCGTGGGCACTCCGTCGCCCATGGACTTCGGCGCCATGGTTCGACACGACTACCTGCGGCGCTCCTCCGAGCTGGCCGAGCTACGCATCGGCCTCGTGCCCGCGGACGATCGTCAGCAACAGAGCCACGCCATCGGGCTGCGCCTACGCGACGACCTGACGCGCATCGCTGAGCGCCACGGCGCCGCGCTGCGCATCGTCGAGGTGCCTCCCGGTCCGCCCGTGCTCGCGACCGTGGTCGCAGAGGTCTACGGCGGTGCCAGCACGCCCTACTCGGAGCTGGTGAAGGGCGCGCACGAGCTCGCCGACCGAATCCGGCGGCGTGAGGGCATGGCCGAGGTCGACGTGATGGCGCCCGAGCGACATCCGCGCGTGCACTACGCGCTCAACCGTCAACAAGCCGCGATTCACGGCGTGGACGAGGCGCAGACCACGAACCTGCTCGGTCTCGCCGTCGGCGGCGCCGAGGCGGGCAGCTTGCGCGACCCGTATGAACGCCAGCCCTTGCCCATTCGCCTGCGCTTGCCTCGCGAAGAGCGCAGCGACGCCACGGATCTCGGGCTGCTCTCGGCGCGCAGCGTGGATGGATCGCTCTTGCCCCTCGGCGCCATCGGCGAGTTCCAGACGCTGGATGACGACGTCGTCGTGTATCGCAAGGACCTGAAGCCACTCGTCTACGTCACGGCGGAGACAGTGGGCGTGCCGCCCGCGGAGGCGATCCTCGGGCTCGAGAGCGAGCTCGAGTCGTCGCCCCTGGCCAGCGCCGTGAACGTGGAGTGGGCCGGCGACGGAGAGTGGAACATCACGCTCAAGGTCTTCCGCGATCTGGGAATGGCCTTCGGCGCGGCGCTGCTCTTCATCTACTTGCTGCTCGTCACGGAGACGAAGTCGCTGGTGATGCCGCTGCTGGTGATGATGGCGATCCCGCTGACGGCCATCGGCATCATGCCCGGCTTCTGGCTGCTCAACGTCTTCAACGCCCAGACCGTGGGTGGGCACCCCGATCCGATCTTCTTCACCGCGACGGCGATGATCGGGATGATCGCGCTCGGTGGCATCGTCGTGCGCAACGCGCTGGTGCTGCTCGAATTCATCGAAGGCGCGCTGGCGCGAGGCGCATCCTTGCGCGAGGCCATCCTCTCGAGCGGCGCCGTGCGCATGCGGCCCATCCTGCTCACCTCCGCCACCACCGCACTGGGTGCGTGGCCCATCACCCTCGACCCTATCTTCTCCGGCTTGGCCTGGGCGCTCATCTTCGGGCTCACGGCCTCGACCATGTTCACCCTCTTCGTCGTGCCGGCGACCTTCTACCTCTTGCGCCTGCGTAAAGAGCGGAAGCAAGGCGGCGCGGCTCCCGTGCAGCCTGAGGTCGCCGAAGAGGGGCTCGATCTCCTGACGCAAGCGCCCGCTAGCGCCTGACGCGCTCGACGCCGCCTACTCCCAGTCGAGGCTGACGATGTCTCCTCGCCAGTAGGTGAACGAGCCTGTTGGGCGCTGCCACGACACCTCTCCGTGGGTCGGCATGCGGAGCGAACCAAACGTCTCGTAGGCGCTGAAGTTTCCCTCCCAGGGCACGCACCCTTCGTGGCCGTGTTCCCTGGTCTCGGTGTAGGTCCGAACGATGTCGCCCTCTTCGTCGAAGTGGAGGTCCACGTAGGTCGCAGGGTCGCCCGCCCAGACGCGGACGGATCCCTCCGGGCCCTCGTCGAAGCGAAGGGACTCGTTGTCGAGGAAGGCGGACGCATTCCAGGGCAACTCCGCGAGGTAACGCTGAGCCTCCCCGCGATCGACGGCGGGGCCCTCGTCGTGGGCGACCCGAATGGCCCCCCACAGCTTCACGTCGAGGCGACCGTGGCCTGCCTCGTAGGCGTCCACCACTACTGCCGTCATCAGCGGCCCCATCTTGATCCCGGCGCGCCACGCGAACTCGACGAGCGAGATCGACATGCGTTGCTTGGCGCGGAACGATTTCTACTTCCCGTTCGGCTCGAGACGCATCGCACCCCGCTGCTCGAGGCGAACGTGGGTCGCGTTCGGGGGATGGCCCGCGAGGTTGCGCGTGACGTAGGCTCGGACGATGTCTGGCGGCGACGACGGGCTCTTCTGCAATGGCGAGGAAGCCTGCCTGCCCGATGACCCGGCCGCGGACATCCGCGGCTGCGTGCCCTCGGTGGGTCCCGCATGCATCGCGGGCCAGACCTGCGACGAGGACGGGGACCGCTGCCAGACGATGTGCGACGTCAGCGGCGACGCCGACGGCGACGGCCACGACTCCATCGACTGCGGAGGCGACGACTGCGACGACGCGGACGAGCTGAACTACCCAGGCAACGTCGAGGTGTGCGACGACCACGACGAGGACTGCGATCCGACCACGCTGGGCATCGATGGAGACGGCGACTCAGATGGGCATCTGCGCCTCGAGTGCTGCAACCCGCAGGCGGATGGCACGGACCTGTGCGGCGACGACTGCGACGACACGGAGATGGACGTGCACCCGGGCGCGCTCGAGGTCTGCGACGGTGGCAAGGACAACGACTGCAACGGCCTGGCGGACGCAGCGGACGGCGTATGCGTGCCTTGCGCGACCGGCGGCACCTGCACGGACGCGGACGAGTGCGCGGCGGGCACGCCCTGCGGCAGCGCGGCCGGCGCGTCCTGCACGAACGTCGTGGG
>JAACVI010000240.1 GCA_009992505.1 Myxococcales bacterium | reverse complement strand
TTTCGCTCGTCTGTGCGGGCGCAGGCGTGGTCAGAGCGGCGGGCTCGCCCGCAGCTGGCGTCGCATCGGGCGTCGCGCCCGCATCGGGCGTCGCGCTAGCGGGTATCGCCACCGCAGCAGGCGTCGCGGCCGCGGGTGTCGCGGGCGGATTGGCGGCATGGGCCGTCTGACGGGCTGGATGCTCCGCATCTGGCGGATTAGATGGTGTCCCTACGCCAGCATCGCCAGTGGCGGCCGTGTCCGGGGTCCCGTAGGGGTTGGCCGTCCGCACCTGAGCGGTCGCCCCCATCGGGACGAGGAGCGTGAGGGTGAAGATGACCGTGAGGTGCCAGCGCAGCGACGTATGTGACATGGGAGCGTCCTAGGGGCGCTCTGTATCAGTTCCGTGACAATCGCGTGGCGCCTTCGGCAATGTGAACGTGAGATGTCGCGCAAGGCTCGTCCCAGGTCCTAGGGTGTCAGCGCCCCGTCCGTGGGCAGGCTGAGAGAGAAGGTCGTGCCCACGCCGATGCGGCTGGTGACCTCGACCTCGGCGCCGATGCGCGCGGCGAGGTGGCGCACGATGGAGAGCCCCAGGCCCGTGCCGCCGATGTCGCGCGATCGGCCCTCGTCCACGCGATAAAAGCGCTCGAAGATGCGTCCGAGGTGGGCCTCGGGGATGCCCCTGCCCGTGTCTTCCACGGCTACGTGGACAGCGTCCTTGCCCACGCGCCCGGAGACGACGACGCGTCCGCCGCTCGGCGTGTATTTGATCGCGTTGTCGACCAGGTTGACCAGGATCTCGTCCAGCGCGCGCGCGTTGGTGGAGACCCGGGGCAAGTCGTCCAGCCCACGGAGCTGGATCTCGACCTCGCCGGCGTGGGCCTGCGCTTCGAGACCGAGGGCCACGTCGCGCGCCAGGGCGCCGACATCGACCGGCTCGAAGACCATGTCCTCATCGGGCGCTTCGGCGCGCGAGAGCGCGAGCATGTCGTCGACCAGGCGCGACAGCCGCAGCGTGTGCTTGATGATCGTGGCGAGGAAGCGCTCGGCCGTGGCGCGATCGTCGAGGGCGCCCTCGGCCAAGGTCTCGGCGAAGCCACGAATCGCCGTCAGGGGCGTGCGGAATTCATGGCTGGCGTTGGCCACGAAGTCGCGCCGCACACGGTCTGCGAGGCGCGCACGCGTGACGTCGTGCAGGACGGCCACGACGCCCGCGTCATCGGGCAGGGGCGCCACATGGGCCACGAAGGTGAGCCGCTCGTCGCCCGCCGGCAGCGTGATCTCCGCCTCCGCGCGGACGCCACGGCGCGCCTTGCGCACGGCCTGATGCAGCTCGGCGCTCCGCACCGCCTCCATCGGCGTCAGGCCCAGGCACTCTCCCCCCACGAGCTCGAGCAAGGCCGCGTTCGTGAGCACGATGCGCGCGCGGGCGTCCGTCACGAGTACGGCCTCGGACATGGCGTTGAGCACGGTCTCGAGCCGCGCGCGTTCGGCCGCCAAGCTGTGCAGCTCGCGATCGAGCCTCCCGGCCATGGTGTCCATGGCGCGACCGAGGACGCCGAATTCGTCAGCGCGCCGGCTGCGTGTGCGCAGCTCGAGATCGCCCTGGGCGAGGGCGTTGGCCACCTCCGTCAGCGCCCGCGCCGGACCCACGACGGAACGCGAGAGGGCGAAGAGGATCAGCAAACCCGCGAGCAAGGCGAAGGCCCCACCAAGCAGCAACAGCTCGTGCAGAGTGCTGCGGATCGCGTTCGACGTCGCGAGCGAGCTCTGGGCGACGACCACGACGCCGGACGGCAGCTCGGTCGCCAGGTGCATGGAGTCCGACTCTTGGCCCGTCGCCGTCCAGCGCCCCGTGACCCGGACGCCGTGGCGCGCGTGGGCGACGAGCTCGCCCAGTGGCGTGGAGATGGCCTGCGACAGACCGTCGCCGTTCAAGCCGGAGTCGCCGACGCGTCGGCCCTGGGCGTCGAAGATCGACAGCCGCAGACCTCGGTTCGCGCCCACGGAATCGGCCACGTCGTCCGGATTCCGTCCGGCCGAGAGCTCCGTGCTCGCCTGGGTGACGGCCGCGTCGAGCGCGCGCGTCAAGCTCGCCTCCACCCGGCTCTCGACCAAGGGATCCTCGATCAAGAGCAGCGTGATCACGAAGGCCGCCGTGATCGAGACCACGGCGCCGACGAGGTTGGCGCGTAGTCCACCCATGGGGCCGAGCATAGCGGGATCTTCGTCCGAAAGGCTCAGCGACTGAGGTCGTCGCGCATGCGGTAGCCGACGCCGCGCACGGTCTCGATGCTCTCGCTGGCCGCGCCGAGCTTCTCGCGCAGGCGTTTCACGTGGGTGTCGACCGTGCGCGTCTCGGTGCCCATGGAGTAGCCCCATACGCGCTCGAGCAGGGCGTCGCGGCTCTGCACGCGTCCGCGACGCGTGGCGAGATCGAGCAGCAGCCGGAACTCCAGGGCGGTCAACGGGATCTCCTCTCCATCGACCAGGACGCGGTGCGCCGGCTCGTCGATCAACAGGCGCCCCAGGGCCAGCACCTGACCCTGGTTGGGTGCCTGCTCGCCGCGGGCACGGCGCAGGATGGCCTCGACGCGCAGCACGAGCTCGCGCGGGCTGAAGGGCTTGACCACGTAGTCGTCGGCGCCGACCTCGAAGCCCACGACACGATCCACCTCGCTGCCCTTGGCCGTCAGCATCAGCACGGGCAGGTTGGCGGTCGCGGCGTCGCGCCTTAGACGTCGGCAAACCTCGATGCCCGAGATGTCCGGAAGCATCACGTCGAGCAGCACGAGGTCGGGCCTCGAGCGCTGCACTTCGGCCAGGGCGGTGCTGCCCTTGCCGGCGGTGATCACCTCATGACCCGCCTGCCGCAGGTTGAAGGCGACGAGATCGGCCAGGTCGATCTCATCTTCGACTACGAGGATTCGCGCTCCCATGATCGCCGATGTTTCGCCTCTCTGGTGACAGACATGTGACGCCGACGCATACATGCTGCAACTGCCCGTGGCTATTCTTACAGCCTGTTGAAGAGGCGGCCAACGACGGCACGGTTGCTCTCGACGCCCGCCTGCACTAGTGCAGCGTCCTTCGCATTCGCGACCCGCAGGAGGACTCGTGGCGCTCTCAGTCGGAATCGTCG
>JAACVI010000239.1 GCA_009992505.1 Myxococcales bacterium | reverse complement strand
GCCCTCGGCGACGCCTCCCGTGGCCGACCGCCGACCTCCAAACGTGGGGTGCAGCACTTGTCCTGCACCGACCCCACCGCCCTCGGCGACGCCAATGGATCTTTCCGGGAAAGGCGGCGGATCAGTCGTCCGTTGGCTCGGGGGCCCAATACCTGATACTCGCGTCCCGTGGATGGAATCCCGACACGAGTGGGCCGTTACCACGTGGATCGACTCCTCGGTGCAGGAGCCATGGGATTCGTGTTTCTCGGGCGCGACCCGGAGCTCGATCGCCCGGTGGCGATCAAGACGCTGAAGGATCTCGGCATGGGCCCCGACGCCCTCGAGCGCTTCCTCGAGCGTTTCCGCAACGAGGCGCGCGCGGCCGCCCGGCTCTCCCACACCTCGATCGTGCAGGTCTTCGACGTTGGCGACGATCCCGAGATGGGGCCCTACCTCGTCTTCGAGTACGTCGCCGGATCGACGCTGAAGCAGATGCTGGCGGATCGCGGCCCCCTCTCCGCCGCCGAGATGATGCTCCTGGCCGACGAGCTCTCGGGCGGGATCGACCTGGCCCACTCCCAAGGCATCATCCATCGCGACATCAAGCCCGAGAACCTGCTGGTCACGCCGGATGGCCACACCAAGCTCGCGGACTTCGGCGTGGCGCGCCTGCCCGACGCCGCCCTCACGCGCGAGGGGCAGTTCCTGGGCACACCCTGCTACGCGGCGCCCGAGACCCTCGACCGCGGCGACGTCTCCCCGCGCAGTGATCTCTTCTCGCTGGCGGCCGTGCTCTACGAATCGGCGACCGGTGTGCGCGCCTTCCCGGGCACGGACGCCGTGGGCGTGGCCCACAAGGTGATCCACGACGACCCGCCGCCTCCGAGTGAGGTCGCACCCGCGGGTCACCTACCGGCGAAGCTGGACGCCGTGCTGATGCGCGGCCTGTCGAAGGATCCTGCCCTGCGCTATGGATCCGCGCGCGAGTTCGCGGACGCCGTGGCGGAGGCCTGGCCCGCGGCCTCGGCAGCACGCCGCGACGCGACCGGCCGGGTGATCGCGCCCATGGACACACGCAGGACCAGCTCGGGCACGGCAGCCTTCATGGCCGTCTTGCTCGGTGGCCTGGCCGTGGGCGTGGCGCTGATCTACGCCTTCGACGGCTCTCTGGGCGACGACGCAGACGCGGGCATGGCCATCATGGGAGCCATGGACGGCGGCGCGGCGACAGCTCCCCTCGACAACACGCTGACCGACGCGAGCCCGCACGCGAACCGCGACGCGGGCATGGTGGTCGTGCTCGACGCGGGGGAGCGGCACGAGCTTCACGACGCCGCCCCTCACACGCCCTCCATGGACGCGGCGACGTCGACGAACCAGGCCGAGACGCTGACGCCCCACGATCGCGAAGAAGCCGCGAAGGACGCCCTGCGCGAAGCGCGACGGGAGCTGCGCGAGGGCCACATCGACGAGGCGCGACAGGCCCTCGACCGCGCGCGCGGCTTCGACCCCGAGAACCCGGACATCCTCGAGCTCGAAGAGCGCCTCGCCGATCCTCCCTGAGTCCAGGGCTGCTATCCTGCGCCCATGAGCGCGAAGGAGCCGGCCCCGATCGTCGGATGGCTGAGACGCAGCCCGCTCAAGTGCGTCACCCTGGCGCTGCTGCCCGCCATGCTCTTGCTGGCCACGGGCACGACACTCTCCTATCTGGGTCGCGTGCAGGCGGGTCAGCGCATCGGCGCCACGTCGGAGCCGGGCTTTCGCATCGCGCCCGAGAGCGTGCCCAACTGGATGCTCGCCCTACCCCACGCGCCGTCACGCTCGGTGGAGCAGGCGCCCACGGGCGTGCTCGCCCTCGGTCTGGGCACGATCCTGCTCTCCGTCCTGGTCGCCCTGCTCGGTGTCTACCGCGTCGCGCGCCGCGAGGAGCTGCTGACCTGGACCACGGAGGGGCTCTCGCTGGTGATGCCCGGGCGGCGAGAGGAGCTGGCCTGGGACGACGTCGAGCGCGTGACCTGGGACGCCTCGCGCCAACAGGTAAGGCTCGAGCTGCGCAGCGGTGAAGAGAGCACCTTGCCCTGGCCCACGGAGCCTGAAGAGGGCGCCGAGCTGGCAAAGCACATGGAGACCGTGCGCCGCAAAGCGTCGTGGGGTCTGCTCCCCGAACAACAACGACGCCGACGCGAGCCCGCGCCCTGACGCCTCAGAACACGTTGCGGAAGTAGCCCGCGCCGTGGATGGCCACGGTGCTGGCGGCGCCGTCGCGCGTGAGGTTGGGCATGAGGCGCGCGCCGCCCGCGAGGCCGAGGGAGTTGTGGCGGTTCTTCATGTGCCAGTCGAAGCCGAGCTCGCCGCCATAGGTCAGACCGAGGTGCTTGGCGTCGATGTAACCGTACACGCGCAAGTCGTCGCTGGGCACGAAGCTCAGGCCGCCCTCGAGGGAGAGGAAGAGCGCCGCGCGCGCGCTGGCGTTGATGTTGAGACGCAGCTCGGCCAGGAAGCCGATGAGCTGGAACGAGCGTGGCCTCGGAGGTCGCGGTCCATCCGTGCGATGCATGGACGCTTCCGCCCTCGCGCCCAGAGAGAGCCAGGAGAAGAGCTCGTAGCCGGCGTCGACCGCGAAGTAGGGGCCTGGCCGAGCGATCTCGCCCAGACTTCCCAGGAAGCCCCGCGCGCCGACCCGGCTCTCGACGTAGAGCCCGTGGGCGTAGAGTTCGCGCGTGACCTCGATGGCCTCGGGCGGGAGGCGCTCGGCGTCGAGGCGCGTGGCGTCGGGCTGCTCCTCGACCGGCGCCTGAGCCGACGCGAGCTTCGGCGTGCACACCGCGACCGAGAGCGCGAACGCGCCGATGACGAACGCCCTCGCACCACTGACCAGCACCGTACCGCGCGCCACGCCGGGAGCTTAGAGCGCGGATCAGCCTGTCTGCAAGGCGATCCCGCGCCCGGGCGCGCCACGCGCTCCGCACGAGAGAGAGAGGAGCGCCCCACA
>JAACVI010000238.1 GCA_009992505.1 Myxococcales bacterium | reverse complement strand
GTTGACCCTGGGAGGCCCGCACGCGTAGCCTGCCAGCCTGATGACGAAGGCGGGAACATCGAGCGAGAAGGGCCTGCTCCGTCGGCTGGATGACGCCGTCTTCGCCGTCGAGCAAGCGGTGGTCGCCACCTTCTTGTCCGCGATGACCTTCATGGTCTTCCTCGACGTGGTCTATCGCCGGCTGGTCGCGCCGGACAGCAAGGTCGGCCGGCTGTTGGCGCTGCTGGGCGGCGTGCACGACCCGGAGACCCGTGCGCTGCTCGACCGCACGGTCGCGCCCATCGTCAGTGTGGTCGTCGGCGTGGGCGTCCTCGCCTTCGGCTTCTGGACCACCGAGCGTCGACGCGGCGCCGACAGCAACGCGCGACGCGCGCTCCTCCGCACCGTGCTCGCGAGCGCGGCAATCGGCCTGCTCGGCTGGCTGATGGTCATCCCCGAGTTCTCCTCCCGCGCCTTCTACGTCCTGATCTTCTCCCTCGGCGCCGGCGCCTACGCCGTCGACCAACTGCGCAAGCGTCCCGCGGGCTTCGTCATGCGGCTGGTGGCCTTGCTCGTCACGACGGCGCTCTTCGTACCCTTCGCCCTGCGCTACTTCCCTCGGGGCTACACCTGGTCGAAGGAGGTCAGCCTGATGCTCCTGCTCTGGGTGGGCTTCCTGGGTGCCAGCGTGTGTGCCCACGAGGGCAAGCACATCCGCATGGAGGCCCTGGGCAAGCTCGTGCCCGAACGCTGGCAACGCTTCACGCGTGCGTCGGGCTTCGCGCTGGCCGCGCTCTTCTGCGCCTTCATGGCGCTCCTGGGCTGGCAGTACACCTTCGATCCCGCGGTGGGCGCCTACTTCCTCGGGGGCATCCTGGAGCAGACGGGCATCCCCGATTGGCTCGCGATCGCAGCCGTGCCCGTGGCCTTTGGTTTGACCGCGCTGCGCTTCACGGCCGTGACCATCAGCGCGCTGCGCGGCGGCAGCTACGGCGCACCCGTCTCGGAACAGGACGACCTCATGAGCGCGCACCACATGACGCTCGACGACGTGGAGGAGCAGTGAGCGAGGCGGTCGCGCGACGGAAGAGCCCGCTGCCCTTCGCCCTGGTGCTCGGCGTCGCCCTCTTGCTCCCACTCTTGGGCAAGGGCGGGATCCTGGCGAGCGCCATCTTGATCTCGGCGCTGGCCGGCGCGCCGCTCTTCTTCATCATCGGCATGGTCACCGTCCTCTGCTTCATCCTGTGGGCGGGCTTCCATCAGCTCACCGAATTCTCGGTGCTGATCGAGCGCATCCGCACGCTGGCGGACAATCCCACGCTGCTGGCGATCCCGCTCTTCATCATGAGCGGCGCGGTCATGAGCAAGGGCCACATCAGCCGGCGCTTGATCGACTTCGCCGAGGCGTTGGTCGGCTGGGTGCCGGGCGGTCTGGCCATGAGCGGTGTGATCGCCTGCATGCTCTTCGCGGCCATCAGCGGCTCGAGCCCGGCCACCGTGATCGCCATCGGCGGCATGATGGGTCCGACGCTGATCGCGGCGCACTACTCGGAGCGCTTCAGCCACGGCCTGCTCACCTCCGCGGGTTCGCTGGGCATCCTGATCCCGCCTTCGATCCCGATGATCATCTACCCGATCGTCAACCAGGGTTCGGTGATCGAGGTGGAGCGCCTCTTCGCGTCTGGCATCGGTCCGGGCCTGGTGATCGGCGCCATCTTGATGGGCTTCTGCTTCGTACAGGGCGTGCGCGACAAGACGCCGCGCAGCACCTTCGAGTTCAAGAAGCTCGGCGTCGCCCTGCGCGACGGCTTCTGGGCGCTGATGTTCCCGGCGCTGGTGCTGGGCGGCATCTACCTCGGCTTCTTCAACGCCGTGGAGGCCGCGGCCATCAGCGTGGTCTACGCCGTGGTGGTCGAGGTCTTCATCCACGACGCCATCAAGCTGCGCGACGTGCCGGCGATCTTCCAGGAGACGGGCATCTTCCTGGGCTCGCTCTTGGTGATCATGGTCGCGGCCCTCGCCTTCAGCGAGTTCCTCGAAGGCCAGGGCATCCCGCAGGTCATGGTCGAATGGATCCGCTCGATGGATCTGAGCCAATGGCAGTTCCTGATCGCGCTGAACTTGCTGCTGCTCGTGGTCGGCATGGCCATGGACATCCTCAGCGCCATGTTCGTCTTCGTGCCGCTGCTCGCGCCGGTGGCGGCGGCCATGGGCGTCAGCCCAATTCACTTCGGCATCATCTTCATCGTCAACCTGGAGATCGGCTACCTCACGCCGCCCGTCGGGCTGAACCTCTTCGTCGCTAGCGCCCTGTTCGAGAAGCCAATCGGGCACGTGATAAGGTCCGTCTTGCCCTTCATCGCCCTGATGTTGATCGGCCTCGGGCTCGTCACCTATGTCCCCGCGATCTCGGTCGGGCTGGGCGACGCTATCATCGACGGTCTGTCGGACGCCCCCGAGCGCCCCGCACCCGCCCCGACGCCGAACCCGAACGCGGCGACCCCGGACGAGCCCGAGACGGCGCCCACGCCCCCGCCCGGGGGACACCACGTGCAGAGCATCGAGGAGATGATGCACGAGCTGAACGAGGGAGCGGGCAGCGACGCGCCGCCGAGGGCCGCGCCAGCCGACCCCGGCCACGTGCAGAGCATCGAGGAGATGATGCGCGAGGCCGAAGGAGCCGCCGACGCGGGCGTCCGGTGAGCACCGATTCATTCGAACTCGCCGTGATGGCACGACGCTCGAGCAGAGGACCGTTGCCCTGAGGCGCGACCTTCCGTAGCCTGTTGGGGTGCAAGAGCCCCCGAGCTTCGACGACGCTACGGCGACCACCCTCCCCCCCTTCGTCGAGGTCGAGTTCGTCTACGAGACCGGTCGACCCGGCATGGACACCTCGCCCTGGCGCTGCTTCGAAGTCTGGACGCGCAACCGCATCTACTCGACCGATTGGTCCATGGTGTGCATCGAGGTGCGCGACC
>JAACVI010000067.1 GCA_009992505.1 Myxococcales bacterium | reverse complement strand
CAGACTGGCGCGCTTCGAAAGCTCGCTCAGGCGCGCCTCGACGCGACCCTCGAGGCCGTCGAGACCGACCATCACGCTGGAGAGCAGGCGCCGCTCGAGGCCACCGCGGAGCAACGTCAGGCGCAGCTCCCCGGAGGCGAGCTCGCGCTTGGCGCCGGCGAAGCCGACCCACTGCCCGGCCTCGTCGCGGGTGGCGACGAGCAGGTGTTGGCCCGCGTCCACGGCTTCACCGCGAAGGGCCAGGGCGGCCTCGCGGGTCTCGGCGAGGAAATGCTGGCCCGCTTCGAGCGTGCGGTTGGCGAAGCTGGTCGCTGCGCCGCGGGTCTGCTCGAGGAAGTACTGGCCGTCCGCGAGAAGGCGCTTCTGACTGGACTCGATCTGAGAGGGTAGGGTCTGCATGGGATCTCCTTGACGCACTGCGTCTACGCCCTCTGTAACGCGCTGCGTCATACGCGTCAAGTGGCGCCCTGACCCGTCATTCCTCGCCGCAAGTCGCCGCCCTCTGGCTGACGCGGCGCGTCTCACGGCGGGGTCCGAGAGCCGGCTGGCTGGCCTCCAGGAGCCGAGCGCGGCTTGACCGACCTTCGTGCGGCGTGCTTCAACCTCCGTCGAACGCATGCCCCACACACTCCTCGCGAATATCCTCCTCCAGGCGGTCCCCCCGACCGCGCAAGCGGCGCACGCCGCCGAGCAGATGGACCCCATCGCCCTCGTCCTCCACGCCTCCACGGTCGTGCAGGCGGTGCTCATCATCCTCACGCTGATGGGGCTGTTCTGCATCTTCATCATGGGCGCCAAGGCGCTGCGCGTGTTCGCCGCGACCCAGGCCAGTCGACGCTTCCTCGATCTCTTCTGGGGTAGCGAGCAGGGACCCGACTGGACCAACGCGCGCCTCGAGGGCGTGTATGCGGAGATCAAGTCCTACTCGGCGTCACCCGTCGCTGCGGTCTTCCGCGCCGGCTACGTGGAGCTCGCGCGCATTGGCAGCGCCCAGACCGCCGGGCAGAACTGGGCTGGAGCCGCCGACATCGAGAACGTCTCACGGGCGCTCAAGCGCACGGCCAACAACGAGCTGACGGCGCTCGAGACCATGCTGCCCTTCCTCGCGACCACGGCCTCCACGGCGCCCTTCATCGGGCTCTTCGGCACGGTCATCGGCATCATGAACTCCTTCATCGCCATCAGCGGCAACCGCAACGCCAGCCTCGACGTGGTCGCGCCCGGCATCGCCGAGGCGCTGATCGCGACGGCCATCGGCTTGATGGCGGCGATCCCCGCCGTGATGGCCTACAATTTCTTCACCCGACGCATCCGCGTGTTGGAGAGCGAGATGGAGTCCTTCTCCAACGACTACCTCAACATCGTGCGCAGGCACTTCCTCAAGGGCTGAACCGAATGGGTATGAGCACTGGCGGCGGCGGCCATCGAGCGCCCCTGGGAGAGATCAACGTCACACCGATGGTGGACGTGATGCTCGTGCTCTTGATCATCTTCATGGTGGCTGCGCCCATGATGTCCACGGGCGTCTCCGTGGATCTGCCCGACGCGCACGCGCCGCGCATGGCGCTTGACGAAGAGAAGCTCCTGCTCTCGATCACCGCGGATCAGAAGGTCTACCTCGGCGACACGGAGGTGCCCTTCGACAACCTCGATCAGGCGCTGCGGACCAACGCGCGCCTTGCCGCCGACCACGAACTCTACGTGCAGGCGGACGAGAACGTGCCCTATGGGTTCGTGGTGCGTGTCTTCGCCGCGGCGCGCCAAGCCGGCGTGACGACTCTGGGTCTGGTGACGGATCCGGCCGCGGGACCGAGCCCGCAGGATCCCCAGGTCCAGGTGCCGAGCGCCCCCTCCGGAGGGACCGGGAGCCACTGATGTACGTCGATCCGACGGATTGGCGACCGCCTTCACTGCTCCAGTTCGGAGCCTTCGACTCGCAGGCGCTGCTCGGTGGCTTTGGGGCCATCTTCGCCTTCGCGGGCGCCATCGCCTTCGCCATCGCGCTCGAGATCTTGCTCGGCGGGGTCGTCTTCGGGAGTGACGCCGAGCACGCGAACGAGGCCCCGCCACCGCGCCAGGTCATCACGGCGCGCTTCGTCCAGCGCGGGCGCATCCTGCCGCCGAACGAGATGCCGAATCGACAGGTGCCGCGCCTCTCGACCGCTCCACCCCAAGGGGTGACCGTGTCTCGGACGCCCACGGAGCACGAGAATCGCCCGGACGCCGGCCCTCCGCCGCCGAACGCCACGGACGATCTGTTGCGTCGGCTCGGAGATCGCGCCCAGGTCTTCGCCGAGATCGCGGAACAGCGCGATCGGGAAGGCGATCCGAACGGCCTGGAGGAAGGCACGGAGCGCATCGCCCAGGCGGGCGATCTGTACGCTGGGCAGCTCTACATGCTCTTCCGCCGAGGCTGGACCGTGCCGGAGACGATCTCGGACGAACAGCGACAGGAGCTGCGCACGGCCGTGACCATCGACATCAGCGAGGACCTGCACGTCACGGATTTTCGAGTGGCGACCTCGAGCGGCAACCCGCTCTTCGATCAGAGCGTGCTCAACCGCCTGACGGAGGTGAAGGACTCCAACACCACGCTGCCCGAGCCTCCGACCGAGGTGGCCGCGCAGTATGTGGGCCAAACCATCACATTGCGCTTCCTGGGTCGTAACGCACGATGAACCATTCACGATCGGACACGTCCACTCCATGATGAACCGCCGCCTGCCCACGCTCCTCGCCCTCGTCCTCATGTCGAGCGCCCTCTGGTTGATCGCCATGCCCCACCTGTCGCTGGGTCAGGAGGCCACGCCACAGGAGCAGGATCTGCCCGAGCGCGGCGTCGTGATCGAGATCGACTCGCCCGATCGCGCGCTGTTCAAGATGGCGGTGCCGAACCTGAGCGGTAGCGGCGGCATGGGCGGCACGGCGGCCGACGTGATGCGCAACGACTTCCACCTGGTGTCGCTCTTCCAGGTGCTGGACTCGCGCTCCTTCATCGCCAACCTCGAGCAGGAGGGCCTCGACATCGAGCCGGGAGCCTGGACCGCCGTTGGCGCGCAGGGCGTGATCAAGGGCGTGATTACGGGCTCTGGCAACAACCTGACGGTGGAGCTCCGCCTGTACGAGCTCGCGCGTGGAGGATCGGCGACCCTGACGCGCACCTACCACGGAGGTCGCGGCGAGGTTCGCGACTTCATGCACGACTTCGCCAACGAGGTGCTGCGCGTGTTGACCGGAACACCGGGCGCCTTCGGCACGCGCATCGCGTTCGCGCGGCGATCGGGTCCCGGGCACAAGGACGTCTACGTCGCCTCCTTCGACGGCCACTCGGTCGGACGCATCACGGACGGCAGCGGGGTCTCCATGCTGCCCGCCTTCGGCCCCGGCGGCGTCTGGTACTCGCGCCTGACCGACCTCGGCATGTTCATCACCAACTCCGGCGCCGAGGGTCGGCCCGTCATCAACGGTGACGGCCTGAACATGGGCCCGGTGCTGTGCAATGGCCGCATCTACTTCACGTCCACGCGCGACGGAAACTCCGAGATCTACAGCGCCGAGCCGGACGGCACGGATCCTCGACGGATCACTCACCATCCCGGCATCGACGTCAGCCCCTCCTGCGGTCCTGGCGGGCGCATCGCCTTCGTCTCCACGCGCCACGGCAGCCCGCAGATCTTCGTGGTGGACGGCAACGGCGGCGGCATCCGGCGCGTGACCTATCGCGGCAGCCACAACCAGACGCCCTCCTTCTGTCCCGACGCGAGCCAGCCCTTGATCGCCTTCACCGGTCGCGGCGGCGGCATGGACGTGTTCACGGTCAACGTCGCCACGCAGCAGTACACGCGGATCACCCAGGGTCAGGGCGTGAACAAGGATCCTGCCTTCTCCCGCGATTGCCGCATGCTCGCCTTCTACTCCTCGCGTGGCGGCATCTACATCTCGAACCCCGAGGGTCTGAACCAGAACCAGGTGATCCCGGGCAATGCCGAGACCCTGCGCTGGTCACGCTGACGCGTGCCGGGACCTGCGCCAACTCCCTTCAAGCTCGTGCGAGAGTCGGGTATCGTTCTTCCTCCATGGGCGTAGGTCATCGCAGGCGGGGATCGACCCGATGAGGACGCTCGTGGTGGACGACTCCGCCTCGATGCGGCGCCTTCTCGGCGACGTGCTCGAAGAGCGCGGGCACGAATCAGTCGCCGTCGATACGGCCGAGCGCGGTCTGGCGGCGCACCTCGAGCACCCCTTCGACATCATGCTGGTCGACTGGACGCTCCCGGCGATGAGTGGGCTCGACCTGTGCCGTGAGATTCGCTCCATGCCTGGAGGCGACGACGTGATCATCCTCGTCGTCACGGGCCGAAGCCGGGTGGAAGACCTGACCGCGGTGCTCGACGCGGGCGCTTCGGACTACCTGGCGAAGCCGCTCGACCCGGATCTCCTGCGCACGCGCCTGATGGTCGCGGAGAGCCGAGCGCGCGAGCTCACGCGACGCCGACAACTCGAGCTGGCCATGCGCCAGTCGGAGAACGCCTTTCGCAGCCTGATCGAGTCCTCCCCGGACGGCGTGCTCGTCTATCGCGACGGCACGATTCACTACGCCAACCCTCGGCTCCTGGCCTACCTCGACTACCCGGACGAAGACGCCCTGTTGGGCACCTTGGCCGAAGACCTGGTCTATGCGGAGGATCTGCCGCTCTGGCGTGAACGGGCCGAGTCCTTCACCGCGCGTGGGGAGGCGGCTTTGCCCACGGAGCTGCGCCTCTTGCGTCGCGACGGGGCCGTGGTGACGGCCGAGGCGATCAGCATGCCCGTCGTCTACAGGGGCGAGCCCTGCACCCTGAAGACTCTGCGCGATCTGACCGAGCGCAAGGAGATGCAGGCGCATCTGGTGATGACGGACCGCATGGCCTCGGTCGGCACGCTGGCGGCGGGCGTAGCCCACGAGCTGAACAACCCCTTGGCCTACGTCGTGGGCAATCTCGAGCTGATGAAGGAGGCGCTCGGCGCGAGCGATCCCGAGACCGACCTGCTGGCATTGGCGACGGAGGCCGCTCAGGGCGCAGAGCGCATGCGGCACATCATCCGCGACCTCGAGACCTTCTCGAAATCGGACGACGAACGCGGCGCCGTCACCGAGGTCCTGCCAGCGCTGAAGTCCTCGATCAGCATCTGCGCGAACGAGATTCGACACCGCGCGCACCTGACCCGCGAGCTCGGAGACGTCCCCGACGTGACCGTCTCGGAGTCTCGCCTGGGGCAGATCTTCGTCGCGCTCTTGATGAACGCAGCTCAGGCGTTGGAGAGCCGGGGCAGCGGCGCCGAGATCATCGTGCGCACGTCCACGGACGATCAGGGCTGGGCGCAGATCGAGGTGGAGGACAACGGCCCCGGCATCCCGTCGGAGGTGATGGGGCGCATCTTCGATCCCTTCTTCACCACCAAAGCACAGGACGTCGGGACGGGCCTCGGCTTGTCGATTTGCCACAACATCGTGACCGCCGCGAAAGGCCGGATCCAAGTGGACACGCAGCCGGAACGTGGCACGTGCTTCCGGGTCTCGTTGCCAGCGGCGCCGTCGGGCGCGAAGCGACCTTCGTCGAGCCACCGACTGCGCGCGACCCACGGCGCATTCGTTTCCGCTCGCGTGCTCGTGATCGACGACGAGCCCTTGGTGGGGCGCTCCATCAAACGCGCCTTGAAGGGCCATCAGGTCGAGGTCGTGACTGGAGGCGCCGCCGCCGTCGCTCTGCTGGCGGGCGAGCAGCACTTCGACGTGATCTTCTGCGACCTGATGATGCCGAACGTGAGCGGAATGGACGTCTTCGAACGCGTCTCGCGCACCCGGCCGGAGATCGTGAGCCATTTCGTGTTCATGACGGGCGGCGCGTTCACGGCACGGGCGAAACGCTTCCTCGAGGACACGGAGAACGAGATGCTGGAGAAGCCTTTCGACCTCCGCCTGGTGAGGGAGATCGTGCACGCACGCGCCGTCCAGAGCTGAGCGTCGCGTCTGACACACGCTCGCGTACGCGCTTCGACGCGCGTTCGACCTTCGAGCGTGGGGAAAGCGCGCGCGCGACCTTCGTGCGCTCGGGGCGGTTGGGCGTCAGCGAGCGCGGGCGTTGCCGGTCAGGGCGCGCGCGTGATCGAGGAAGGCGCCGAGCAGCTGCGCCGTGTCATCGGCGTCAGGGTCGAAGAGTCGCGCGTGCGCTTGGGCGAGCGCCGCCTGCTCGGGCGGCAACTCGGCGGCGAAGGCGCGGTAGCGGTCGCGAGCCTCCTCGCCGAGTAGATCGGGATGGAACTGCACGCTCCAGAAGGGCGCGCCCCGCACGCGAAAGGCCTGCATGCGACAGGCGTCGGCGCCGGCGAGCAGGGTCGCCGCCTCGGGCGGCTCGGGTACGGAGTCCGAGTGACCCGTGTGGGCGCGAAAACGTGAGGGCAGATGCCCGAAGACGGGATCGGCCGCGCCTTGCTCGGTCAGCACAAGCTCGATGGTTCCACGCTCGGCCGCTTCGGACCGCGTCACGACCTGGCCGCCGAGGTGCAGGCCGAGCAGTTGATGGCCAAAGCAGATGCCGAAGCTCGGCAGGGCGTCTTCGAGGGCTCGATCGAAGACCTCTCTCAGCCCGGCCACCCACGGTTGGCTTCGGGGATCGTGCACGCTGAAGGCGCCGGACCCGCCCACGAGCAGCGCGTCGATTCCGTCGAGCCAGGCGCGCTCGGGAGCGAGTTCGAAGACGTTCCGAGTGGAGAGCAGGTAGGAGCGCGTCCCGAGGCGGCGCGCGATGCACTGCTGCTCGTGGACGATCATGGGGTCGCCGGGCGCTCGAATCTGAACCAGGAGTACACGCATGGAGAGTCAGCTCGCGACGAAGGGCCGCGCCTCCTGATGTTCGGCCAGGTAGACGCGATTTCGGCCCGCGCGCTTGGCCGCGTAGAGCGCTTCGTCGGCGCGCGACCAGGTCTCGGCCGAGGCCTCACCCAGCCTGCTCTGAGCCACGCCGACGCTGACCGTGAGGCACCCACCCGCTTGGCCCTTGCCGCCTGGGATCGGCGCCTGAGCGACCGCCAACCGCAGCTTCTCGGCCACGGCGCCCGCCTCGAGCAACGTCGTCTTCGGCAACAGGACGACGAACTCCTCGCCGCCGACGCGCGCCACCGTGTCGACCTTGCGAACCTCCGCGGAGAGCACGCGCCCGAGCTCGCGCAGCGCCGCGTCTCCCGTGGGATGCCCCTCGCGATCGTTGAGGTCCTTGAAGTGGTCGATGTCGAAGGCGAGCACGGAGAAGGCGTGGTCGAAGCGCTCGGCGCGCGCCTCCTCGATCTCGAGCTGGCGCAGCAAGATGCGCCGATTCGGCAGTCCCGTGAGCTCGTCGTGCGTGGCGAGCTGGGAGAGTTCGCTCAACATGCGCGCGCGGCCGATGGCCATGGCCACCTGGTCGGCGATGGCCCGCAGGAAGCGCACGGTCTCGCCGGCGAGGCGCTCCGAGCTGGATCGCGTCATGGCGAGCAAGCCGATCAGCTGATCGCCCGACTCGATGGGGATGGCCGTGAACGACCCCTCGCGCGGCGCCTGACCCCAGAAGGAGAGATACGCCGGATCGGCGGAGACGTCGGGCACGTGGATCGGACGCCTGCGCTCCGCGACCTCGCCGGCCACGCCTTCTCCGCTGGCGATGGAGCGCCCGAGCACGGCGGTGGGATCGGCGAAGCCACGCGCGGCGCGCACGATGAAGCGACGCTCTCCGTCCACGTCTTCGGCCAGCAACAGCGCGAACTCCCGCAGACCGAGCGCGGGCACCAACTCATCAGCGAGATCCTCGAGCAGCTCGCCCATGTCGCGATCACGCACGCTCGCTCGCAGCACCTCGAAGAGCACGGCGCGCTCCTTGAGGCGAGCTTCCAGGGCGAGGCTCTTCTCCGCCAGCTCCGCCTTCAGCGTGAGCTCCTCCTGCGTGGCCAACAGCTCGCGCTCCTGATCGATCATGTCCACGCGCAGCGAGGTCATGTTCGCGAAGAGCTTGTTGACGGCGTCTGCCGTGCGACCGATCTCGTCCCCACCCATGCGGGGCAGGCGATGCAGATCGCCACCCTGGACGCGGTCCTCGACGAAGTTCGCGACCTGGTTCATGCGACGGCCGATGGCCCAGTGGACGAAGATCGCCGTGAGCACGCCCGCGCCGAGCGAGGCGGGCATGATGGCCATGCTCCACAGGCCCCAAGCCAGCGGCGACGCGCCGAACACGGGCAAGAGGAGCTGAAGAAGTGCCCCCCCGACGACCGTGCTGACCAGCGCGAGGGCGCCTGTGCGAGCGGCCAGCTTCGACATGGTGGATTAGGCGAATTCGAAAATGCGCCGAACCCGAGTACCACCAGTACGGCAGCGTCGCCGTCGAGGCGGGATCACCCGGATGTGCGCGAAAAAAACACTGCGCCGCAGGGCGCGGTGGCGATGCGTGGATTCGAACCACGGACCTAGCGCGTATGAAACGCCCGCTCTAACCAACTGAGCTACATCGCCAGAAGGAGCGCTGTGTAGGATCCTTGGCGGCGGCTGTCAACGAGCGGACGCCTGAAGCTCCAAGCGCTGCGTGGCGCGGGTGGAATGCATGGTCTGCGAAGGCCTCCGCCGCCGAGGCCGGGTGGAGGGTTGGTCTGCGTCGGCGACGGCTCAGCGCAGGGTGATCTTGGGCAGCATCTCGGCGCGGGTCTTGCGGCGGAAGAGGGCCAGGCTGGTGTTGGGGCCCGCGGCCTCGAGTTGGCTCGTCAGCTCGGGGGTGAGCGCGTCGCGTGCCGCGGTTTGGTCGTCGAACGCCCAGAGCGAGAGGCGCGAGAAGTGCAGAGGGTGTGCGTCGGCGCGTCGCCGCGGTGGCCCCAGGATCTTGGACACGACCCGCGTGGCGTAGGCCCGGCGGCCGCCCGCCTCGATCAGCGACGCTTCGATCTCGGGCGCGTCGTCGTCATGACCGAACGCGAGCAGGACGCGATCGTGCGTGAGCTCCGGAAAGAGGGCCTCCGCATGCGTGAAGGAGGCTTCGAAGCGAGCCACGGCCCTTTCGCGAATCGGGTTGGCGACGAGCATGTAGTAAGGCGTGAGGACCATCCGCACGAAGTGGCGGTGGCTCGGATAACGGACGATGAGCAGCGAGTCGCAGAGCCGCTCACCGTGAAGCGTGTCGACGTGGCTGCCGGCCCAGCGCAGGCGCCCTCCGTTGAGCGCGAGCACGGGGCTGACCATAAGCCCGTACCAGCGATAGGCCTCCTCGTTCGCGTAGGTGAGGAGGTTGGGCACGTCGATGGGCTCGGGGAGCTTCGAGCGATAGAGCTTGGTCAGGGCGCGGAGCAGGGACATGGGGACCTCTTGGGCCGGCGTCGAGCCGCCTCGTCCGGTTCGACGCGTGTTGAGGCGAGACTGTTACTCTGGTCAGGTGACCGGGCCCAGAGCGTTGTGGATGTGCGTCGGCGTCGCCTGCCTGTGGGCCGCCTGCGCCGGCACGCCCGGCCGCCCACGTGCTCCGGAAAGAATGCTGGAAGCATCTGAAGAAGCTCCCGAGAGACCCCCGGAGGCTTCGGGGGAATCCGAAAATGTGCGGGAAGCTGTGGACGCGGGTCCGGCGGCTGAAAATGTACTGGATGCTTGGGGAGGGGTTGAAAATATTGATGAAAACCTCGTGGTACGGCTGGCGGCGAGCGATCAGGATGCGCTCGATGGGCGGATTCGCGAGGCGATTGATTCGCATTTGATACCCGGCGCGGTGGTGGTGTTGGGGCGCGCGGATGGGCTGATCTTCCAGCGCGCGTATGGGCTGCGCGAGACGTATCCCGGGCCCGAGCCCATGACGCTCGACACGATCTTCGACCTCGCGTCGCTGACCAAGCCCGTGGTCACGGCGATGGCGGTGATGCAGCTCGCCCAGGCTGGACGCCTCGATCTGGACGCGCCCGTCTCGCGCTACCTGCCCGAGTTCGCCGCACACGAGAAGACCGCCACCGTCCGCCAGCTGCTGCTCCACGTCAGCGGCTTGCCCTCGGTCGATCCCCTCTCCGCGTATACGGGCCCGCGCGCCGCGGACCTCGCCCGCATCCTCGCACTCGCTCCGGAGGCGCCCGCGGGCACGCGCTACGCCTACTCCGATCTCGGCTACATCGTGCTCGGCGCGCTGGTCGAACACGTCTCGGGCGACTCTCTGGCGGACTACGCGCGCGGCCACATCCTCGGCCCGCTGCACATGTCGAGTAGCGCCATGGGTGGCGTCCCCGGTCAGGATGCCCGCGTCGCGCCGACCGAGGAGCGCGACGACCTGCCCATCCGCAACGTGGTCGACGATCCGCGCGCCTACCGCCTCGGAGGCTACGCCGGCAACGCGGGGCTCTTCAGCAGCGCCGACGATCTCGCCCGCTTCTGCCGCATGATGCTGGGCCAAGGCGAGCTCGCAGGTGCACGTCTGCTTTCAGCCGCCAGCGTGGCCGAGATGACCGAGGCGCGCGATCTCCCCGGTCACCAGCGACGCGGGTTGGGCTGGGACATGGATCCGGACCACGCCTCCGGGCTCTCCGCGCAGGCCTTCGGTCACGGCGGCTACACGGGCACGTGGCTCTATGTCGATCCCGCGCAGGACCTCTTCGTCGTGCTGCTGACGAACGTGGTCCACGGCGGGCAGTCCGGCACCCTGGGAGCGCTGCGGCGGGACGTCGCACGCGTGGCCGTGGACGCCTTGCCTCGAGTCGCCGCCCCGCGACAGCAACCTTCGCCGCCCGTGCTCTGCGGCGTCGACCTCCTCGAGCGCGAGGGCCTGCACCTGCTCGCGCCCGCCACGCCGGAGTCGACGCCCGCCAGCCACGAGCCGCCCGCCAGCACTCGGCTCCGCGTCGGCCTCCTGACCCACGGCGCCGCTCGCACCCGCGACGGCCTGCGCACCGTGGACCTCTTCGTCGACAGCCCCGCGATCACGCTCACGCGCATCTTCACGCCCGAGCACGGCATGAACGTGCGACACGAAGGCCGCGTCCGGGACAGCAGCTACCGCGGCGTGCCCATCACGAGCCTCTTCGGGCAGAGACGCGCACCCACGCTGGACGAGCTGAGCGCCCTCGACGTGCTGGTGGTCGATCTGGTGGACGTCGGCACCCGCTTCTACACCTACCCCTCGACACTGCTGGCGACGCTCCAGGTGGCTGCGCAGTCGCACACCCGGGTCGTGATCCTCGATCGCCCGAACCCGCTCGGCGGCGAGAGCGTCGAGGGCCCGGTTTCGAGCCCCGCGCGTCGCTCCTTCGTGAACTCCTTTCCGCTGCCGGTCCGCCACGGCATGACGCTGGGTGAGCTCGGCCGCCTCTTCGTCTCCCAGCTCGGGCTGGACGTCCGGCTGAGCGTGCTAGGCCCGACGGGCTGGCGTCGCAGCATGCTCTGGGAGCAGACCGGCCTCGCCTGGACAGCCCCTTCGCCCAATCTACCCACGGCGCGCGCCGCGCTGCTCTACGCAGCCACCGGCCTGGTCGAGGGCGCCAACGTGAGCGTGGGCCGCGGCACCGACACACCCTTCGCGGTCGTGGGTGCGCCCTACCTCGACGGCGCCGCCTTGACCGCTCGCCTCGAAGCTCGACAGCTGCCGGGTGTGCGCTTCGAGGCCGTACGGTTCCGACCCCGTGCCGCGCCGCACCGCGGGCGCCCGTGTCGCGGCGTGCGCCTGATCGTCACGGACGAGAGCGCCTTTCTGCCTGTGCGGACCGGCTTCGCGCTCTTGCTGGCGCTCTACGCCGAGGCGCCGCGAGACTTCGACCTCGACGCCACGGGTGGCTTGGTCGGGGACGATACCCTGCTGACGAAGGTGCGCGAGCACACCAGCCTCGAGGATCTCGTAGCGAGCTGGCAGGCGAACCTGGCGGTGTTCATGTCGACCCGAGCGCAGGGGATGGAGGAGCCAAGCCAACGGGTCGACGTCCCGCCGTCAGCGCCCCAATGAGCCCGCGGCTGTGGGCGTTGTCGCACGGCGTGCCACCGAATACTCGCTATTCTGTCCGCCATGGCACCTACCCAAACCGATCTTGGCTCCGCGCCGACGGCCCTCCCGAAGCTCGGCTTCTATCGCTTTCGCCAGCTCGATGAGCGCGTGCTCCTGACCGGCCAAGAAGGCTCCTGGATGATGATCGACAAGGGCGAGTTCGCGGCCTTGCAGCGCGGCGACCTCGGAGGCCTCGAGACCCGCCTGCGCGAGGCCAACCTGCTCGATCGCCCCGAGCGCGCCGACGTGGCCGCCTCGGCCCTGGCCAAGCGCAGGCCCTTCCTCGCCCAGGGGCCCAACCTGCACATCCTGATCGTCACGCTCCGCTGCAACGAGACCTGCGCCTACTGCCACGCCTCGCGCGCGGCGGAGAGCGATCTCTCTAGCGACATGTCCTTCGAGACGGCCGAGCGCAGCGTGGACCTCGCGCTCTCGTCCACCAACTCCGACATCACCATCGAGTTCCAGGGTGGCGAGCCTCTGCTGCGCTTCGATCTGTTGAAGCACATCGTCGACTACACCCTGGAGAAGAACCAGAAGGCCAGGAAGACGCTGTCGTTCGCGCTGGTCTCCAACCTCGCCGCCATGGACGACGAGAAGCTCGAGTGGTTGGTCGAGAACCACGTGCAGGTCTGCACCAGTGTGGACGGACCGGCCGAGGTGCACGACTCGCAGCGCAAGCTGGTGGGGAAGAGCGCCCACGCCGAAGCGGTGAAGTGGATCCGGCGCATCAACAGCGCCTACGAGGAGGCCGGACTCGACGCCAACACCTACCGCGTGGAGGCCTTGCTCACGACGACGCGTCGGACGCTGGCGCTGCCCCGCGAGGTGGTCGACACCTACCTCGAGCTCGGCTGTCGCGCGCTCTTCCTGCGCCCTCTGGATCCTTTCGGCTTCGCCGGGCGCACGGCCGCGCAGCTCGCCTATCCGATCGAAGACTTCCTCGAGTTCTACCGGACCGCCGTGGACTACATGCTCGAGAAGAACCGCGAAGGCGGCGAGATCCTCGAGCGCTTCGCAGGCATCTTCTTGACCAAGATCCTCAGCGGCGAGGATCCGAACTACCTCGACATCCGGAGCCCCTGCGGCGCGGGCATCGGCCAGGTCGCCTACGGCTACGACGGACGCGTCTTCACCTGCGACGAGGGTCGCATGCTGAGCGAAGAGGGCGACGACACCTTCGTCATCGGGGACGTGAAGACGAGCAGCTACCGACAGCTGATGGGACACGAGACCGTGCGCGCGCTCGCCGTCGCCTCGAACCTCGACACCCAGCCCCAATGCAGCAGCTGCGCGTATCAGCCCTTCTGCGGCGTGTGCCCGGTGCACAACCACAAGACCCAGGGCACGCTCTTCGGGCGCACCGCCGAGAGCACGCTATGCAAGCTGCACATGGGCATCCAAGACTACCTCTTCCGCAAGCTCGACCAGGCCGATCCGGACGTGATGGCCGCCTTCGCGAAGTGGACGACCGTGCGCCCGCGGGATCACTACCTCCACCGCGCAGAGGTCCGATGAGCGCGCCCCGCACCGATCTGAAGGTCGGCTTCGCCTGCAACAACCGCTGCGTCTTCTGCGCCCAGGGCGAGAAGCGCCGTGGCCACGCGCGCTTCGACTTCGACGAGCTCGTCGACCGCATGAAGAAGGCCTATCGCCCAGGGGCGGGCCTCGTGCTGACGGGCGGCGAGCCGACGCTGCATCCGGACTTGCCCAAGCTGGTCCACGCCGCGCGACACCTGGGCTACCGACCTGTGCAGGTGCAGACCAACGGTCAGCTCCTGAGCTACGCCAAGAA
>JAACVI010000323.1:4695-6161 GCA_009992505.1 Myxococcales bacterium | reverse complement strand
TGACGAGGGAGTGCTTCATGGCGTTCATCGGCGGACTGGGCTCCTCGAAGTAGAGGGCATCTGGGCAGTAGGACGGTCGCAACGAGCGGCTATTCTGCGGCTCCGCTCCTAACATGCCCCGCCGCGGTGATCGAGCCCCACGGCAAGTCGAGGCTTCGAACCCCTGCTCCGGCGTGCTTCGCCCGCGAGAGAGCGGGGCCCAGCGCCGCTCCGTCGACCGCTCTCCTAGCGCAGCAGGAGCACGGCCGCGAGCGCGACCGCGAGGCCGACGACGAGCAGCCCGAGACAACCGACCGCGACCAAGAGGCCGGTGGATGGACTCGATGAAGGCGGCGCGTGGCGTTGCTGGGTGCCGGCGTCGGTGGACCCGCTCCCCGCATGCTCGAGCGCAGCGCCGATTATCAGACCGACGGTGCGCTCCCCGTAGCGTCGTGGCTCCCCTGGCGCGGACGCCATGGGCGGGATGGACGCCGGCGCGGACGGAGGCATGGAACCGGGCGGCGCGATGGGCGGGTGCATCGCCGGCGGAGGCTGGGTCGGCGGAACCCTGAGCGGAGGCCTGTCCCCCGTGGGCGGCCCCTGCCATCGGGGTGTGGGCCCCGCCGCGGCCAGCATGGTGGCGGCCTTGCCTTCGGCGGACTCGACGACGAGGGGCGTCGCCGCGGCCGTCAGCGCACCGGCTGGAGCGAGACCGGGCAGGCCCAGGTTCGGAGTGGGCGCGAGGCGAACCCGCACGCGCGGGCCACTCGATCCGAACTCGATCTCGTCCCCGTCGCGCAAGACATGACGGCTGACGCGACGCCCGTGGACGAAGGTGCCGTTCCGACTGCCGACATCGACCAGCACCCAGCCCTCGTCGCAACGACGAATCTCGGCATGACGCCCCGACGCGTCGAGGTCAGCGTTGGGATCGAAGCTGAGGTCCAAACCGGGCAGCCGACCGCAGGTGACGCGCTCCTGCTCGAATTCGAGCGTGCGTCCTGCGTGGGCCCCAAAGGTCTGCTCGAGTCGAATCATGGGAGTGGTCGCCGACGCATCGAGTGACATGCGCTCGAGCCTCGTTCGCGTCGAGTCGACACCAGGCGGCTAGAAAGGATTGGGTGGAAGTGGAGGGCTCCCCTGCTCCTCGGTGGCGGCGGCCGCGTGCATGGTCGTGGTCATCGTCGTCGTGGTCATCGTCGTCGGCGTCGTCTCGGTCATGGTGGGCGTCGGCGTCCTCTCGGTCGTGGTCATCATCGTCGTCGTCGGCGTCGTCGCGGTCATCGTCGTCGCGGTCATCGTCGTCGCCGGCGTCGTCGCGGTCATCGTCGGGGTCATCGTCGGGGTCATCGTCGGGGTCATCGTCGTCGTCGGCGTCGGCGTCGTCGTGGCCATCGTCGTCGTGGCCATCGTCGTCGCCGGCGTCGTCGCGGTCATCGTCGTCGTCGGCGTCGTCGGCGTCGTCGGCGTCGTCGGCGTCGTCGCGG
>JAACVI010000323.1:0-4649 GCA_009992505.1 Myxococcales bacterium | reverse complement strand
CGTCGTCTCGGTCATGGTCGGCGTCGTCGCGTGATCCGTGGTGGGCTGATCGTCGACCGCATGCGCACCCGTGGCCGCGTCCGACCCGCCGTGAGTGCCAGCGTCTGCGGCCCCTGGCACCGCCGTGGCACCTGCCGGCACGAGCAGCTCAACATCGGCGGGCACGTTGGGACGCACGGTGATCAGCGCGCGTGCGACCACGCTCTCTCCGACGCGAGCCTCGAAGCGATAGGCCCCGGGGGAAAGCTCGACGTAGACGTCCTCGCCGCCGACGAAGGGCCCGTAGCTCTCGTTGTCGATGAAGAGCTCACCGCCGAGCACGTCACTGGCCACGCGCACCTCGACCGGCTCCGTGTCCACGGCCGCATCCGGCACGGGCGTCGGTGGGGTGGCCGTCGTCGCTTGGCCAGCGTCCGGAGTGGAAGACGCTGCGTCGTTGGGCGTGCGAAACAGGAAGTAGGCCCCGACGGCGACGATCACGAGCAGAGCCACGGCCGCCCAGGTCGGGAAGCCGCCGGCGTCCTCCTCGGCGTCCCAGGTCTCGCGCTCGATCGCGCGCTTCACGTCGGCGCCGGGCTTGCTGCCGCCATCCTTCATGGACAGCTCGCGCCCGCGGCCGGTGGTCTCTTCTTCTTCTTCGACGATGGGCAACGGGTACTGCTGATAGCAGGACTTCACGTCGTCCTTCGGGGCCAACCCTGGGCCCTCGAAGTCGGCGATCACGCAGGTGATGTTGTCGTGACCACCGCCTGCGTTGGCCATCTCGATCAGCTTCGCGGCCGCCTCGGGCTGCGACTTCGTCTCGGCCAAGACCTCGCGGATCATGTCGGCGTGGACCAGGCCCGAGAGGCCGTCCGAGCAGAGCATGAGGCGGTCTCCCTGGCGGAGCTCGAGGAAGGTCAGGTCGACGCTGACCTCTTCGGTCGTGCCGAGGGCCTGCAAGATGATGTTGGAGTGCTCGAAGGTCTCGGCCTCCTCTTCGGTCAGCTGGCCCGCTTCGATCAGCTGGTTCACCAGCGACTGATCCTTGCTCACCATGCCGAGCTGACCGTCGCGAAGGATGTAGGCGCGGCTGTCGCCGACCTGACCGACGAAGAGCAGCTGGTCCATCACGCCGGCGACCGTGGCCGTCGTGCCCATGCCGCGGCGGGTGCGATCCATCTTGGCGGAGGCGAAGATGCGGCTGCCCGCCTCCTCGATGGCGAGCACCAAGCGGCGCGCGAATTCGTCGCGGTCGGCGGGGGGCTCACCGCCCTGGATCACTTCATAGATGGTGTCGACGGCGAGCTGGCTCGCGACTTCACCCGCGGCAGCGCCGCCCATGCCATCGCAGACCGCGAGCAACACGCCGCGCTGGTCGAGCACGACCTCGCGGGGCGCATCGTCGGGCAAGTCGCGGACGTGGGCGTCGAGGTCGGCCACGGTGAAGTTGTCTTCGTTGTGGTCGCGCACCATCCCGACGTCGGTCTGGCCGAAGTAGCGGACCCGGATGGCTCCCTCACGGGGACTGTCGCCCTTCTCGTCGCTGGACGCGGAGGGCCGCTGCGAGGGGCGCTCGACCTTGGTCGGGCCGTCATCCGCAGGGTCGTCCTTGGCCGCGTCCTCGTCCTCAGCGTCGTCCTCGTCCTTGGCCTTGGCCTCGGCGTCGGCCTGCTTGGGGTCCGCGAGCTTCTGGGGGAGCGTGGGCTCATCGCCGCGTGGCGGCAGGATCCCGTCGGGCATCGGCGCGTCCGGCACCGTCTCGGTGACATCGGCGGTCGCGTCCTCGTCGGCAGGATTGTCGTCGTCGTGGGTCTGGTCGGTCATGCGCTACCACGCCCCGTGGGGAATCCCTCGAGCGAGGGGTTCGCATCCGAGGCCAAGGCCTCGAAGCGGAAGAGGTGGCGTCCCACCCGAAAAAGGTCTGCATCGGCCAGCACGTGGTCTCCACGCAGCCTCATGGCTGTCCCATTGGACGAGCCGAGGTCGCGCAGCACGAATCGCCGCCGGCTTCCGCCCATTCCCTTCGCGCTGTCGAGGCCGTTCGTACCATCAATCCGGATGCTCGCATGTCGCCGTGAGAGAAAGGGATCATCGGTAAAGACGATGTCCCCATTCTCTCGTCCCAGCACCGTCTCGCCACGATACAGGCAATGGACGTCGCGGCCTAGCCCTTCTGTGGTGTACTGCACCAGCCTCGCCACGCGGGCCACCTCGGGGGTTCCGAAGACCATGACGCCATGGGTGCTGGCCGGGCCGAGGGGCAGCTCGTGCTCCGAGAGCTCCTCGAAGCGGAGCACCTGCTGGCCGAGCAGCACCGAGTCGCCGTCGCGCAGCTCCACGGGCTCTCGAAGGCGAATGTAGACGCCGTTGAGGCTGTCGAGGTCGCGCAGCACCCAGCCGTTGGGCTTGCGCTCGAGGCGCGCGTGACGCGGCGAGAGGTAGGGATCGTCGGCGAGCACGATGTCGCCCTCCACCCTGCCGAGGTCGGCGCGTTCGCCGATCAGCGGATAGGCCTGCCCGTCGCTCCCATCCTTCTGGACCGAGACGATGCGCGCCGTCGCCGCACCCGCTGGCGGGCTCGCGACCTGAGCGATGGTGGCTTGAGGGCCTCCCGCGGGCGCCGTGCTGGCGAAGCCGGCCGCCTGACCCACGGAGCCGGCGGCGAATTCGGAATAGCGAGCGCCACAGAACTTACAGAATTCGGTACCCGGATCGCCCACGCCGCGGCAGCGCCCGCACACAGGACCACCGAGGGCGCTCTCCACCTGGGCCGCGAGCGGAGCCTGCTGGGACATGGGCGGAGCCGTGGGCGGGACGAAGGCCGGAGCCGGGGCGACGACGGGCGCAGGGGCGGCCTGCACGGGCAGCGTATTGCCGCATTCAATGCAGAAACGCATGCCCACAGCGTTGGACTTCCCGCATCGGGCGCAGGCGAGCCCAGGAGCAGCCGGCACGCAATGTTGACCACATTGCTGGCAGAAGACACTCCCGTCGGGGTTCTCGTGGCCGCAGCTCGAGCAACGCATCGCGGCCAGTGGAACAGGGGCGGCGCCCACACGTCAAGACTTCGCGTTGCCGCGGTCCCTCCCGAGGCCGGCCGAGAGGACGTCGGTCATCACGCCCGGAGCGGAAGCTAGCGATCTTCCAGGATGACCAGACCGATCTGAAGGGTGCCGGCCACGGCGATGTCGAGGGACGAGGCGCGATGAACGCCGTCGTTCACCGACACGAAGGAGCCATAGGTCCCGAGCCAGAGGCCCAGACCGAAGCGGGCCGCGAGCAAGTGGCTCACCTCGAGCTCCACGCCGAGGCTGAAGTCGACCGACCCGCCCAGCGCCGCGTAGTGGAACTTGTCGCCGAAGATGGCCACGCCCGCGCCGACGCCCACGTAGGGATGGGCCAGACTCTGGAGCAGCATGCGGTAACGCAGGATCGCCCGCAGGATCTGGATGACCGTGAGCTCGTACACGCCATTTCCATCGAGGAAGAAGCCTTCATAGCCCACTCCGATGCCGAGCCCGCGGCTGTAGCGCCATTCGAGGTCACCCCCGATCCCGCCCCCGCCGTTGAATATGCAGTCGGCGTGGGCCGGGCACAGCTTACCGGCGCGAATCGGGCTCACCAGCCCAAGGTGAATTTCTCCCGCCAAAGTGGGCGGCAGCTCGCTCGGCGGCGGCGGTGGATCGAATTCTTGCGCTCGGACCGGAAGGCTGACATGCATGCACAGCCCCAAGAGCAGGGCGAATTGCACGAAAAAGCCCGTAGACCAGCGTTGTTTTCGTCCGCGCATTCGCCCTGTTGACACCCCAACGTCCATTCCTATAGTAGCCGCCTTCTTCCGGAGCGAGCGTCCATGGAGATCTACCTAGACAGTAACGCGATTCGCCAGATTCGGCTCGCCGCACTCGATGCAATCGAGGACGGCGACACCGAGACCCTGCGCGAAGAGCTCATCGAAGCCTTCACCGACGCCGATATCGAGGAAATCGAGCGGCGCGTGGATGCTGTCGACTTCTTCGACTTCATCAGCGACATCCTCGAGGAATGGGGTGGCGACGACGTGGATGAGCTCTTCGAGGTCCTCGAAGGCCAGCTCACCGACGCCGACGTCGACCTCAAGTACGCTGGCGAGACCGAAGAAGCCGGCGACGACGACGAAGAGGAAGACGCGGGTGACACCGCGGCGGCCGGAGACGACGACGAAGAGGACGAGGACGAAGACGAGGACGAAGAGGACGCCGAAGAAGGCGAAGAAGCCGCCTTCTGAGCCCTCGCCGCGCCCAGCCTGGGCGTTGGGGCGGCCTCGGCGGCGTTCTCCGTTGGCTCCGGTTCGGTTCCTTCGGCGCAGCCGTGCGTCAGCCGCAGCAAGGCTTGTCTGCGCGCGTGTCCGACCTCGAAGGCGGTGACCACGTCGCGCAGATCGGCGCAGCCCGCGTCGTGCCGGCCGGCGTCGAGCTCCAGCGCGCCCAGCTCGTAGAGCGCGTCGTCGCGCAGCAAGGAGCGCGGATAATCGCTGTCGAGGCGCCGGTACTCCGTCGCGGCGGCGTCCACGTCGTGCAGCTCGTCGCGGTAGATGCGCGCGATCTCGAGCTGCGCCTGCGCGAAGGCGGGCAAGGTGTAGCTGCCGACCAGCGAGGTCGTGTCGTGACGCAGGGTCAGCTCGCGTA
>JAACVI010000322.1 GCA_009992505.1 Myxococcales bacterium | reverse complement strand
TGCCTGGATAGGCGCCGGGCGTGTCGATGAAGGTGAAGATGGGCCTGCGATAGCGGTCGGCCAGCTGCATCACGCGCATGGCCTTCCGATAGCCCTCGGGGTGAGCCATGCCGAAGTTCCGCATCACCTTCTGGCGGGTCGTGCGGCCCTTCTGCTGACCGATGACGGCCACGGTCTCACCGTCCAGGCGTGCGAAGCCGGCGACGATGGAGGGATCGTCGCGGAACAGCCTGTCCCCATGCAGCTCGACGAAGTCCTCGAAGATGCGCTCGAGGTAATCGTTGAAGTAGGGCCTGTCCGGGTGACGGCTGAGCTGGACCTTCTGCCAGATGGTCAGGCTTTGGTAGAGATCCTCGCGCAGCTCGACGGCTCGCGCGCGCAGATCCATGAGCTGGCCATCCATGGCCAAGCCTTCTCCCTGGGCCAACGCCTCGAGCTCGCCGATGCGCTGCTCCAACTCGGCCAGAGGCCGCTCGAAGTCGAGATGCGCCATAATCCTTCCTCAAGTCCTGGTGGGGGAAAGCACGGTCGGGGGAAGCACGGTCGGGGGAAGCACGGTCGGGGGAAGCACGGCGGATCGCGTCAACGCGGCACCGTGCGGTCGTCCCACATGTCGTCGCCCGGCGTCTTCATGCCGATCACGTTGAAGATGCGCAGCGCGTTGGCCTTGCCCTTGACCCTCGCCGGCGGCAGCTCGACCACCTCGAAGTGATCGACGATGCGCGAGTAGGTCGCTTCGCTGATGATCACCTCGTCGGCCTTCGCCACCGAGCACAGCCGAGCGCCCGTGTTCACCGTGTCGCCGATGACCGTGTACTCGAGCGCCTTGCTGGAGCCGAGGTAGCCCGCGACGACCTCACCGGTGTTGATGCCGATGCCGATCTTCACCTCGGGCTTGCCGTCGGCCATGCGCTCTTCGTTGAACTGCTTCAGCGCGGCGCGCATGGAGAGCGCGGTGCGAACGGCGCGCACGGGATCGTCCGAGTGTCCGATGGGCGAGCCGTAGAGCGCCATGATCTCGTCACCGACGAATTTGTCGAGGGTGCCCTCGTTCACGAAGATGATCTCCACCATGCGCTCGAAGTACTCGTTGAGCATCTCGACCACTTCGCGCGGATCCATCACCTCACTCATGGCGGTGAAGCCGCGGATGTCGCTGAAGAGCACGGTGGTCTCGCGGACCTGACCGCCCTTCTCGACCTCGACCTTGCCCGCGAGCACCTGCTCCGCGATGGCGGGCGAGAGCAAGCGCTGGAAGCGCTCACGGGTGACCGCCTCCTGCTCCAGCTTGAGCGCGTACAGGCTGTTCTGAATGGCGATGGCCGCCTGATTGGCGATCGTCTGGCAGAGCTGCAGATCCTTCTCGTTGAAGGCGTTGGCCGCGATCTGCGAGTCGAGCATCATGATGCCGAAGACCTCGCCGCTGTGCAGAAGCGGCACGGCCATGCTCGAGCGGATGCCCTGCATGATGATCGAGTGGGCGCCCTGGAAGCGCGAGTCCACGGAGGCATCACTCGAGAGCACCGCGGCCCTGTCGCGCAGCACCTCGTCGATGATCGTGGTGGAGAGGACGAGCTCCTCGCCTTGCGCCTGAACCTTGCGAGTGCGCACACAGCGCGGCTCGAGCTTCCGGTCGCCGCTGTCGTCGACCTCGCCGTAGAGCAGGATGACGCCGCGGTCGGCCGGCAGGAGCTGGAAGGTCGCGTCGATCACCTTGGCCAGGAGCTGGTCGACGTCGAGGTCGACGCCAATGGCGCGGGTGACCTCGTAGCTGGCGCGCAGCTTCTCGTAGTCACGTCGCAGGGAGTCCACGTCCGTGATCAGCTTCTCGGGCAGGAAACTGTGATCCTGCAGGGGCGAGAGCTTGCTGCGGATGTGGCTCTCCACCATGCCCGACGCGATCGTGACCTTGGAGGCCACCGGCGCACGCGGCGCGCGCGGCCCCGCCGGCCCGACAGGCGGCTGAGGCGGGACGAAGGCGCCCGAGGCGGCGGGGACGCGAGCGGCACCCCCGAAGGCAGGCGCCGCGCCCATGCCCGCGGTGGTCTTGGAGGCGGGCGCCGAGGGGAAAGCGGGCCCTTCATCGCCTTGATACAGGATGCGCGTGGAGCCGAGCGTGATCTCGTCGCCGGTGTTGAGCACCCGCTGATCGACGCGCTCGCCGTTGATGAACGTTCCGTTGAGTGAGCCCAGATCGCGCAGGACGTAGCGTCCGTCGCGCTCGTCGATGTGGCAGTGCTCTTTCGAGACGATGCGATCCAGCACCTGGTGCGTGTTCTCGGGATGGCGACCGAGGGTGTTGTGGGGCAGCAGCTCCCGCTCCACCCGTCCCTCGGGCCCAATGATGATGATCCGCGCCATAGTGGAAGTTTCTTGGACCGCTACCGGCCTGCCCGCATGCTATCGAGTGCCCCGTTGGGAGTAAAGACGAAGCCGCACGCTCCACGTGGTGGCGCTCCAGCGGGGCGACCCGACCTCGGGCGCCTCGGCGGCCTACCCGCGTGGAGCGGTGGACGTCCGCGCGTGCCGGGCCCATATCGCGGCCTCGGGGGCGAGGACGTCCGCTCGGAGGTCTTCACGGACGCGGCCGGGCTCGCCCACCGGGTGGGCGTCGCGCTCGAAAAGACCCTGCGACCGGCGCGTTGCTACGTGGCGGCGCTGGGCACGGACGCCGAAGACCTGCCCATGACCTTCGCGCACCTGCACTTCAATCTGGTGCCGGTGCCCGAAGCGCGCGCGCGACCCAAGGACGTCCTCACCTGGTCGAACGGCATCTACGACGGAAGCCCCGAGGAGTGGCGCTCGCTCGCCGCGAGCCTCCGCCGCGCCCTCCGAGGCCGTACCGGGTACGCCTGGCAGGACGAGCCGGGTACGCGGGGCGCCCATCCGCTTGCCCCGACACCTTCGCGCTGCTAGGTTCGGCGACCCTTTTGGAGGCTCCATGGCTCGCGTAACCGTCGAAGACTGTCTGCAGCACGAAGAAAACCGCTTTGCGCTCGTGATCCTCGCGTCCCGACGCGCCCGGCAGCTGAT
>JAACVI010000321.1 GCA_009992505.1 Myxococcales bacterium | reverse complement strand
GTCGTGCGAACCATTCGCACCCGTATTCGCGCGATCCAGCGCTGCTACGAGACGGAGCTGCGGCGGAACCCGACCCTCGCGGGTAAGGTCACGGTGCAGTTCACGATCGTCGAGCGCGGCACCGTCTCGGGCGCGCACGCCACCGAGAACACGACCGGCAGCCCCGCCGTTGCGAGCTGCGTCGTCGACACGATCAGTCGCTTCCGCTTCAATCCAGGCCCCGAAGGCGGCAGCGTGAACTTCAGCTATCCCTTCGTGTTCGCGCCGCAGAACTAGCGCGACGTTCTGGTCCCGCGTGCGCCTTCCGTGGGGAGCTGGCGCGCACCAAATCTCGAGCCTGCGGCGTGTCGGCCTGAACGCTGCCGCCGAGGCGAGCAACGGATACGAGAGACCGCGTAATGCTCTAGGTTTTTGGCGGTTTCGGTCCACGTACGTGTCGTTGACACGCCTACCTCGGCCAGTATACTCGTCCTCTTCCAGGGGTTTATTCGATGTTCCGACGTTCCACGCTCTTCACGACCATGGTCACGGCACTCGCCCTCGCGGCGCTGGGCTTTGGATTGGCAGCAGCCCAGTCGGGCGGCGCGGCCACGGCGACTACCGGCGGGCCGGATGGGGAGATCGCCGTCCAGCGGCAGGCCAACCTCAGCGGCGCCCAGCAGATCGCGGGGGCTCAGACGATCGCGACGCGCGGCGAGCAGATCAGCCGGCGGGTCTCGACCATGCTCGATGACGCGCGACGCGAGCAGGACATCATCCGCGTGACCTGCTTGAACGACAAGCTCACCCAGATCAACGCGAACAACCGCACCGTAGGTCAGCGGATCGAGTCGCTGCAGGCGGCGGTGGACTCCTCCGATCCCGATCGACGCAACCACGAGTACACGGTGCTCACCGTGCTCGGGCAGAAGTTCAGCGTGCTGGATCAAGAGGCCAACCAGTGCATCAGCCAGGACATCTTCGAGACCGGCGCGACGCAGGTGACGACGGAGATCGACCCGGCGACGCCGGACGAGGATCCGTCCAACATGCCGCAGACGCCGGACCTGCCGACGCCGACAATTCCTCCGCCGTACAGCCCGACCATCTGATAGGCTGCCGCCGTTGAGAGTCGGGACGCGAGGGACGCACGATGATGGGGATACGAGCTTAGGGGTTGGGGATTTGTTCGAGAGCTCGTGGGGCCAGGGGTGACCGTGGGCCGATGAGGGTGGGGCACTTCCTGACGCCGGCCGGATGAGATTATGAGACTTCGCTTCAATCGCTATTGCTTCCTGTTGATCGCGCTCCTGGCGAGTGGAGTGGTGCTCTCGGGCACGACGACCGCACGCGCGCAGGCCTGGCTCGATGACAGGGACCGCACCGAGGGCGCGGGCATTCGCACCGGCAACCTCGAGATTCATCCCGGTCTGGGCGCGGAGGTCGGCTACGACTCCAACGTCTACAACCAGTCCTCGGGTGCGCAGGGCAGCGCCATCCTGCGCATCACGCCCCACATCAGCCTCTCGACCCTCGGCTCGGAGCGCAGCGGCGAGGATCAGGGCGAGCACGTCGCGCCACGGCTCTCCTTCCGCGCGGGCCTCTCGGGCTCGCTCTACCATTACTTCGCCACCACGCAGAAGACGAACGTGGGCATCGGCGCGGATCTGGCGTTGACGATCAACCCCGAGGGGCGCTTCGCCTTCGGCATCACCGACATCTACACGCGCTCCATCCGGCCCTTTGCCGCTGGGCCCGCGTCCTTCAACTACGCCCGGGACCAGAACAACGCGGGCGTGAATCTGCGCTTCGGCACGGCCGGGCGCATCTTCGAAGGCAACATCGGCTACACGGCGCAGCTCGACCTGTTCGAGGACAGCTTTCTCAGCTACGCCAATGGGCTGACGCACCAGATCGACCTTGGCGCGACCTGGCGGTTTCTCCCCCACACCGCCCTCGTCTACGATTTTCAGCTCAACAACGCGAGCTACTTCGACACCAGCGGCAGTACGGGTCTCGCGCTCTCGACCAACACCCGGTTGCGGACTCGATTGGGCCTGAATGGAGCTTTCACCCCGAAGTTCTCCATGACCCTGATGGTCGGCTACGGCGCGGCCTTCGTGCAGGACGCCAGCTTCGCGGAGAAGGAGACGGTCGTGGGCCAGCTCGAGCTGCGTTTCCGCCCGAGCCCCACGAACACCTTCAAGCTTGGCTACAACCGCGAGCTCGAAGCCTCCATCCTCGGCGCCTGGCGCGTTCGCGACCGCGGCTACCTCAACTACCAGATGGTCTTCGGCCGAGCCTTGATGCTCGGTGTGGAAGGCTCTGCGGCCTACGTCAGCTACGGGACGACCTCGAGCGTCTCCACCAGCGCGACGCGCAGCGACGTGGTGCTGACGGCCAAGCTCTTCGGCGAGTATCGCTTCACCGACTGGTTGGCCCTGAACGCGACCGTCATGTACACGGGCGACATCACGAGCTTCCAGTACAACATTCCGGGCTTGGTCACGGACGCAGCGGATTATCAGAAGGTTGAGGCTTGGTTGGGTCTCAGGGTGTTCTACTAGGCCCTGCGGGTGCAGCCGGCTTCCTCAGGCCATCTGCGAACGACACATGCGGTGGACATGCGAACGTGGGGCGCAGGACTTGTCCTGCGCCGACAGCGGAGTCCGCGTCGACGCGCGAACGACACCGCTCCCACCGTCGACGTGCGAACGACACCGCACGCGCCGTCGACGTGCGAACGACACCGCTCCCACCGTCGACGTGCGAACGACACCGCTCCCACCGTCGACGTGCGAACGACACCGCTCCCACCGTCGACGTGCGAACGACACCGCACGCACCGTCGACGTGCGAACGACACCGCACGCACCATCGACGTGCGAACGACACCGCTCCCGCCGTCGACGTGCGAACGTGGGGCGCAGGACTTGTCCTGCGCCGACAGCGGAGTCCGCGTTGACGTGCGAACGGCACCGCACGCACCATCGACGTGCGAACGACACCGCTCCCACCGTCGACGTGCGAACGACACCGCTCCCACCGTCGAC
>JAACVI010000320.1 GCA_009992505.1 Myxococcales bacterium | reverse complement strand
GGAGTCGCCCGAATGACGGGTGGAGCGCAGCCAGGCGTTGGCGACGGTAGGCGAGGTGAAGACCCGCCTCTGGTCTGCACCGATGGGAGCTGCCGTGCGCCAGGCATCTACGCGCCGTAGGGAGGTCGGCGGACTACGCGTAGTTCGCGAGCCAGCGATCGAGCTCGTCCTTCATGCGGCGCGTGGCGACGGCGCGGTGGCTGAGGTCGTCCTTCTCGGCGCTCGACAGCTCGGCCATGGTGCGACCCAGGCCCTCGACTTCGAAGAGCGGATCGTAGCCGAAGCCGTGCGCGCCACGGGGTTCACGCACGATGCGCCCCTCGCACTCTCCCTCGGTGTGCGGACCGAGCGTTCCGTCGGGCGTGGCCAAGGCGAGGACGCAACGGAAGCGCGCGCGGCGATCCTCCGTCGGCACTTTCGCGAGCAGCTCGAGCAGACGCGTGTTGTTCTCGTCGTCGCTGGCCTGCTCGCCCGCAAAGCGCGCGGAGTGCACACCCGGCGCGCCTTCCAGAGCGTCGACGAGGAGCCCGCTGTCGTCGGCCAAGGTCGGCAGCCGCGTCGCCAATGCGACTTCGCGCGCCTTCTTCTGAGCGTTGGCGAGAAAGGTATCTCCGTCTTCGACGACCTCTGGGAGCGGCGGCAGATCCGAGAGGCAGAGAAGCTCGAGCCCGCGATGCGCACCGAGCAGCGACCTGAACTCCGCGAGCTTGCCTCGATTTCGGGTGGCGACGACCAGGCGCATGGCCGACCTCAACCCTTCCGGGGCAAGAGCCTGTCGAGATCGACCTCGGCCTCTTCGAGGGCGCGTCGTTGTCCGGCGACGAGCTCCTTCATCCCGGCGAGAGCCATGTCGACCAAGGCATCGAAGTCGGAGCGCGGCAGGGGCGCGCCCTCGGCCGTGCCTTGCACTTCGACGATGCCGCCGCGAGCGCTTGCGACCACGTTCAGGTCCACCTCGGCGTCGCGATCCTCCTCGTAGCAGAGGTCGAGCAAGGGTCGACCTTCGAGCCAGCCGACGCTGACGGCCGCCACGGGCTCACGCAGCACGCCCGCGTCCACGAGCCCGCGCTTGCGCAGCCCGTCGAGGGCGATGGCCACGGCCACGAAGGCGCCAGTGATGGCCGCCGTGCGCGTGCCTCCGTCGGCGTCGAGCACGTCGCAGTCGACGTGCAACGTGCGCTCACCCAGCTTCGACAGATCCACCGCGGCCCGCAGAGAGCGTCCGATCAGGCGCTGGATCTCCTGGCTGCGGCCGTCGATGGATCCGCGGACGCGATCCCTGGCGCGTCGATTCGGGTTCGCGCGCGGGTGCATGTCGTACTCGGCCGTGACCCAGCCCTGCTTCGCCTCGCGCATCCACGCGGGCACCTTCTCGCTGACGGAAGCCGCGAGCAGCACGCGCGTGTTGCCCGAGCGGTAGATCAGCGAGCCCTCCGCATTTCGCAGGGAGTGCAGGCTGTACTCCACCGCCCGGACTTGATCCGCCCGTCGTCCATCGTCACGTGTCATCTTGCGTTCCTCGGTCGGTCTCGATGTGCGCTTCGGCCGACGGGCCGGGAGCGGCGGGCAGGTGGATCACGAAGCGCGTGCCACCGCGCTGCCCAGCTTCGCACACGATGCAACCTCCGTGAGCTACCACGATCTGTTCGGTCAGGGGTAGGCCGAGGCCCGTGCCTCGCTGCTTGGTGGTGAAGAAGAGTTCGAAGATGCGGCCGCGCTCCTCCTCGGGGATGCCTTCGCCCTCGTCCTCGACCACGATCTCCACGCCGTCCTCGACCCCGATCAGCGAGAGCGTGACGCGACCTCCACCGGGCATGGACTCGCGCGCGTTGCGCAGCAGGTTCAGCAAGGCTTGCCGGAGCTGCGCCTCGTCCATGGCGATCTGCGGCAGCTCCTCGTCGATGTTCACCTCGAGTTCCACGTCCGCGGCCTCCATCTCGCGACGCACGAACTCCGCGGCCGCCTCGAGCCACTCGCCGGGCTCCTCGAGCGCGAGGTGTGGATCGGGCAGACGGGCGAGGCGCAGGTACTCCTCGGTGATGGCCGTGAGCCTGTCGACTTCGGCGTGGATGGCGGCGATCAGCGCGCGCGCCTCCTGGGCGTCTTCGGGCAGCTCGTCCTCCAGCATCTCCACGTTCAAGCCGATGCTCGAGAGCGGGTTGCGCACCTCGTGCGTGACGTGGGCGGCCATGCGCCCGATGGCGGCCAGGCGCTCCGACTGGATCAGCTTCAGATCGCGCTCGTCCAGAGCCTCGACCATCGCCTCGAAGGCCATGGTCAAGCGCCCGAGCTCGTCGTCGCGCACCTTGGTGATGCGCCCCTCGCGCTCGCCGCGCGCCACGGCCTCCACGCGCGCCTGCAGCTCGGGCAAGGGTCGCAAGAGGCGCTGCGAACTCCAGATCACAAACACGCCCAACAAGAGCGCGAGCACGGTCAGCACGCCGAGGTAGCCTGCCGAGCGTCGCTCCTGATTCTCCACGTCCGCGCTGATGGTGGCGATGCGCTCCTGCAGCTCGCGCCAACCCTCGCGATAGCGTCGCGAGATGTCCCGCTCCATGCGCCTCACGTCGTCGAAGTCGCGCGCCGATTCGGGCGCGTCTCCACGCTCGAGCGCGGCGAAGAGCGCGTCGTAGCGAGGGTCGAGGGCGACCTGCGTGTCGCGGATGCTGCTCAAGGCCAGACGCACCCGCGCGAGCGTGCGTCCGTCGTCCCGATCCGCGTCCGCGGCCAGGCGCTCGGCGCGCTCGAGTCGATGAAAGTAGCGACGCTGACTCGCGGGGCGCACGTGCCGGAAGGCGTCCACCCAGCGCCGCGTGCCTTCGGCGCCGCGCGCCTGCATCACGGTCTCGAGCTGCGTCACCAAGAGCGCCTGCGTGCTCTTGGCTTCGCCCAGAGTCAGCGCGAGCGGCAGGTAGCCTTCGTGCAAGAGCCGCAGCATGCGCACGGTGCGATCGTGCGTGACCAGGCTGGTGATCGAGAGCGCGCCGAACGCGGTCAGAATGATCGCGAAGCTCAGGAAGATGCGCGTCGGGATCGACAGC
>JAACVI010000066.1:14048-16123 GCA_009992505.1 Myxococcales bacterium | reverse complement strand
ATCCACGGCGGCGAAGCTCTGATCCGTGCCGCGCAGGAAGGGCTCGACACCCGTCTCGCCGTCCATGGGGCGCACGCTGCGCGCGATGTGGAGCACAACGGGGCTGCCCGCGGCGGTCATGCGCGCCATGGTGTCGGCGCTGCCGAAGTCGTTGACCAGGAACATGGCCATCGGGCTCTCCGTGAGCCGATGGTTGCGATCCCGTTCCAGCACGAGGCTCGGATCCACCTGCACGCCCCAGCCGCGCAGCAAGCTCTCGAAGCCCGTGGGCTGAACGTGCTGATCGCGCAGCACGGGGTCGAGGGCCAGCAGCAGGTTGCCGCCGCCGTCCACATAGTCGCTGACCAGTTGCACTTCGCGATCCGAGAAGGCGTTGCTGGGGCCGACCACCCAGAGCGCGTCGCAGCCATCGGGGACGCTGCGCAGATCGATGGTGGCGATGGTCTCGACCTCCACGTTGTCGCGCCGCAGCTCCTCGCGTACGGCGGAGCAGTCCCGATCGCCGGCGCCGCCCAGGGCCCACTCGCCGTGCCCCGCCGTGAGGCAGAGCTTGGTCGGGCGACCCTCCGTCACCTGCAAGATGGCTCCGGTGAGCGCCTGCTCGGACTTCACGTCCAGGGTCGGCCCCGAGGCGTCGCCGATGGAGCTCATGTCCACGTCGCGCAGATCGTCGCGCGTGATCTTCCAGGTGTGCTCCCCCTGCTTGACCAGCACGGCCACGTCCGACGCTTGCCCCTGCATCAGGTTGAAGCGGTCCGCGAGCACGCGGTACTCGGCCTGCTGCCGATCGGGATCGACCTCATGGATGCGGATCTGAGGGCTCTCGGCGCGGTAGCGATCCAGCAGCTCGCGGATCTCGTCGTGCTGAGGCTCACTGGCGCCGAGGAAGAGATAGAGGTCGAGGGGCGCTTCCAGAGCCCGTGCCACGCCCACGCTGCGCTGGCTCAGTGTGAACAGGCCGTCCTGCGTCCAGTCCCAGCGATGGTAGTGGCGGAAGGCGAGGTAGTTGGCCATCAGCACGATGGCGAGCACGAGCACGCTGCCCACACGCCCGCCCAGGCGGCGCCCCGCGCGCCTGCGGATGCCGTCGTCCACGGCGATGGGCGACGAGGCCGCGGGCTTCGTCCGCTTGGCCTTCGGCTTCGCCGCGGGCTTCTCGGGCTTGGCTTCGTTGCTCATGCCGCTTCGTCCCGTCGAGCCGCCAGGGCACGCACGGCGAGGAAGAGCGCCAGCGCCGAGATCGAGAGGTCGTAGACGAGGTCGCGGCTGTCGACGATGCCCTTGGAGAAGTCCTGCATGTGCGACCAGACGCTGAGGTAGGCGAGGATGTCACGGGTCGCGTCCATGAAGACGTACTGGCCGATGCCCAGGAGGAAGAGCCCTCCGAGGAAGAAGAAGGTCATGACGGCGGCGATGATCTGGTTGCGCGCCAGAGCGCTGGCCAAGAGGCCGATGGCCATGTTGTAGAAGCCGATGCCCAGGATGCCGAGGTAGCTCGCGCCCACGGTGCCCATGTCCACCGAGCCGAAGCGGCTCGTGATCCACACGTAGAGCAGCGAGGGCAGCCACAGCGCGATCCAGAAGGTCATCGCCGCCAGGTACTTGCCCATCACCACGGAGACTTCGCTGACGGGCGCCGTGAGCAAGAGCTCGATGCTCCCAGTGCGGCGCTCGTCGGCCAAGAGGCGCATGGTCAGGACGGGAACGAACACGAGCTGCGGCAGGAAGAAGAGGATGGTCCCGCCAAAGAAGGAGCTCAGGGGGTTGTCCGTACCGCCGCTGGAGCCGTTCATCGCGTAGAGCGAGGCGAAGAAGTAGTAGCTGAGCCCGGACCACAGGGCCCAGACCGTCAGCACGACGTAGGCCATGGGGGAGACGAAGAAGGCGCGAATCTCGCGGCTCGCGATCACGAAGGTTCCGCGCATCAGGCCGGCTCCTCTACCGACGCCTTGGCGTCTTCGTCGTCCGCGTCTTCGTCGTCCGCGTCTTCGTCGTCCGCGGCTTCGTCGTCCGCGGCTTCGTCGTCCGCGGCTTCGTCGTCCGCGTCTTCGTCGTCCGCGTCTTCGTCGTCCGCG
>JAACVI010000066.1:0-14038 GCA_009992505.1 Myxococcales bacterium | reverse complement strand
GTCAGTTCACCGAAGACGGCCTCGAGCGAGGCCTCCTCCAGGTGCAGCTCACGCAACTTCAGGCCCGCGGCGGCCACGGCGGCGAAGACGTCCTCGCTCGACTCGGCCTCGGGATCGACCTCGAGCGTGCCGCGCACGAGCTCGTCCTCCTCTGGGCGCAGCTCCAACACCTCGCGCACGCGCTCCACGGCAGACAGAGCCTGGCGAAACGCCTCCACCGAGCCGCGCCCGACGATGCGCACCAGGTGGCGTCCTCCGAAGTGCTGGCGCAGCTCGTGGGGTGCGCCCTCCCCGACCTTCTTGCCCTGGTGGATGATCACCACGCGCTCACAGATGGCCTCGACCTCGGGCAGGATGTGGGTCGAGACGAAGATGGTCTTCTTGCCCGCGAAGCCGCGCAGCAGCTCGCGCACCTGGCGGATCTGGTTCGGGTCCAGCCCCGAGCTCGGTTCGTCGAGGATCAGCAGGGGCGGATCGGCGACCAGGGCGTCGGCCAAGCCCACGCGCTGGCGATAGCCCTTGGAGAGCTGGCCGATGATGCGGTCGGCCGCGTCGTCCACGGCCGCGTCGTTCAGGCTCCGCTCCACGGCGTCGCCGATCCCGCGTCGGGGCACGCCCTTCAGCGCGGCGCGATAGCGCAGGTACTCCGCGACCCGCATCTCGGGGTAGAGCGGCACACCCTCGGGCATGTAGCCGATCAAGCGCCGCGCGCCGATGGGGTCCCCGTCCACGTCGATGCCGCCGACCTTCACGCTGCCGCCGCTCGGAGCCAGAAAGCCGGTGATCATGCGCAGGGTCGTGCTCTTGCCGGCGCCGTTGGGGCCCAGGAAGCCCACCACCTCACCCTCCGCGACGGAAAAGGAGATGGCGTCCACCGCGAGGCGGGAAGCGAAACGTTTGCTGAGGCCGGAGACTTCGATCACGTGACAATCAACTCGGCACAGGCGAGTAGTCCATGCCCGCGCCCGTCGCAAGCTCGCGGACCAACCCCCGGGGACCCTGGCGGATTCCGCCTGGACGCGAGAAGACCGTGAATGGCTTGGCCCCAGGTCACAACCCAGAGCCTGAACACCATGCTATCGTCCACGCTCACTGCGGGCACCCGCTTTGGATCGCCCGCCCTTCGGAGGATAATGACCGGGCTCGATCCCGTCGTCGAACGTGCGCGAGAGGGTGACGAAGCGGCCTTCAATCAGCTCTTTCGCAGCCACCGCGACACGGTGACGAGGATCGTCTACCGCGTGCTGGGGCCGACCCCCGAGGCCGAGGTGGAGGACGTGGTCCAGGATGTGTTCATCCATGTCTTCCGTTCCCTGAAGAACTTCCGCGGCGACGCCCGCTTCACGACCTGGCTCTATCGGCTCACGACCAACGTGGCCCGCATGCACATCCGCAAGAAGCGATCTCGGCCGCGCTTCGCCGACGTGAGCATTCCCGAGGCCACGGACGACGACGACACGACGAATCGCCCGGACGCGGCGACGGATCGTGGACGCCGCATCGAGGCGCTCTACGCGCTGGTGCAGGAGCTGAGCGAGAAGAAGCGCGAGGTCCTCGTGCTGCACGACTTCGAGGGCATGGCCGCCAAGGAGATCGCCGAGATCGTCGAGGCGCCGGTGCTGACCGTGCGCACGCGCCTCTTCTATGCGCGCAAGGAACTCTACGCCAAGATCGCCCAGGACCCGAGCCTCGCGCCCGCCGTGGAGCACCTGCTCGAGAGCCTCCCCGGGCAGTCCGCGACCGAGACCAAGGCGAAGGCCAAGAGCGCCGCGCCGCCCCCGCTGCGACAGCGCCACGTCACGGGGAGCGCGCGATGAGCGAGCACAGCCCGAAGACGCAGGCGCTGATGGCCTACGACGCGGAGGCCTTGAGCCAGGCGGGGCAACGCCGGATCGAGCATCACCTCGAGGCGTGCGAGACCTGTCAGCGCGAGCTGCTGGCGATTCAGACCTATGCCGAGCTGGCGACGGAGATTCGCAGCGCCGAGCTCCCGCGCCTCGACTACGGGCGCATGGAGCTCGCCCTGCGACGCGAGGCGCGCGACCAGGCCAAGGGCAGCAAGCGCAGCGTGGCCTGGGCCCTGCTGGCTCTGGCTGCGGCCGTCCTGCTCGGTGTGGTGGGCCTGAGGCAACGGGGCGTGGACTCGCCCCAGGCCAGCCGGCTGCCGGAGCGCGCGCCGGAGACGCAGCTCGCGCACGCCGACACGTTGCCCGTCGATTCGAGCGTCGCCCCGCAGGAGCAGCCCCTCGAGGGAGAGCTCACGGCCGTGGCCGGCGTGGTCCGGATCGCGAACGCGCAGGCCAACCTCGGTGACGTGCTGCACGAGGGCGACGTGCTGGAGACGGGCGTCGCGTCGGGTCTGCACGGGCGCTTGGCCTCGGGCACGGGCTTCGCGCTCGCGCCGGATTCACGCCTGGCGCTGAGCCGGGTCCGGCCGAGCGGCATCGTGCTCTCACTGCAGCATGGCGCGGTGTCGAACGCGGTTCTCACGGGCACCGTCTATCAGGTGGATGCCGGCGCCTACCGTGTCGTGGTCCGGGGCACCCGCTTCTCCGTGGCGCGCGACGGGGCCGAGGTGCGTGTCTCCCTGGCGGAGGGCACCGTGGCCATCGAGCGCGGCGACGCCACGCTCGAGGTGCTGCACGCGCCGGCCGAGTGGGCCTCCCCCGGCGCAGAAACGGCGGCCACCGACACGCCCGGTGTCGACTCAGCCAGTGTCGAGCGACCGATTGGCCTCGACATGGAGCTTCGCTGGCCGAGCCTCACGCTGCCGCCCTTCCCCCGGGTCGTCGCCTGGGAGGTGGAGGGCGCGCGCTTCCCCGCCGACGCCCTCGTCGCGCTTCGTGCTCCCGAGGGAGAGCTCACGCTCCAGGCCTTCGACGCCCGTGGCCGCGCGCGTGAAGTCCACCTCGAGATGCTGCCCGAGGGCTTGACCCTGACCGAGGCCATGCTGCCTCGAATCCGCGTGGGGACGACCCAAGGCGAGCTCAGCCCCGAGGCCATTCGCACGGTGGTGCGTTCGCGCCAGGCGGCGCTTCGGCGCTGCTACGAGCGCGTCCTGAGGCGCCAGGGCGACCCCTCCCTCACCCAGGCCGCCTACTCGCTTCGGGTCGACGTGGGCGTCCATGGTGACGTCCGGGGCGTGGAGCTCACGGCCAGCGGCGGCGAGGCCCACCCGGCCCTGCGTGATTGCATCACCCACGAGGCCCTCGGCTGGATCTTCCCGGCTCCCGGGGGCGGACCCGTGTCCTTCGAGCTGCCGCTGAACCTCTCGGCGCGCTGAACCTCGCTGCCGAACGTCTGCGCGCTGAACCTCTCGGAGCGCAGAACCTCGCTGCCGAACCTCCGCGAGCCGAGCATGCCGACGCCGAGGCCCCATCGGCTGCCGCCACTTTCTTGTGATGTGGACCATGTCCCTACTAGTGTGCAGATGTGCGCACCCACTCGCGACGATGGCGAACCTTGCTGGGCATCCTGGCGAGCGTGGCGAGCCTGGTCCTTGGCGCCGTCACGGCCCACCACGCCGATGCGGCCCACCCCGCGCCTGCCAGGGCCCTGCCCGCGCATGAGGTCCCGCGGCACGCGCCCACGGTCCACACCTCGACCGGGCCGTACCCCGAGCCTGTCGAAGAAGTGGCGCGTGAGCTCCCCAGCCAGCCGGACCCCACGAGGTTCGAAGACGGACGCGTCATCACCGGCGCCACCGCCCACCGTCTGATCCTGTTCAGCTTCGACGACGGGCCGGACCTGAACACGACCCCGCGACTGCTCGACGAGCTCGACGCGGCCGGCGTCCACGCGGTCTTCTTCACCGTCGCGAGTCGCATCGAGGGCGATACTCCCCGCCAGCGCGAACAGGCGGACCTGCTTGGCGAGATCGAGCGACGCGGTCACCTGATCGGTCATCACACGGTCCACCATCGTCAGCTCCCCCTGCTCTCGAACGAGGAGATCATCGCCGAGGTGGACGATGGGCAGCGCGACATCGAGCGCGTGCTCGGGCATCGGCCCTACCTGCTGCGGCCGCCCGGTGGTGCTCGCTCGCCGCGGGTCGATCGACTCCTGGCCGCGCGCGGCTACACCGAGATGCTCTGGAACCTCGGCACCGGCGACTTCCAGGTCCGCGACGCGGACGAGGTCGTGCGCACCTTTCGACGCGTGCTGCAACGACGCGAGCGCGAGAACGGCGAGCGCGGCGGCATCGTCCTCATGCACGACCCCCATCCGTGGACCGTCGAGGCGTTTCCGCGCATCGTGGCGGAGCTGAGGGCGAAGAACTGCGAGCTGCTCGCGCAGGGCGAGGAACTCTACGACATCGTGGACGACCCCCGCTTCTTCTTCGAGGCGCGTCGCGGAGACGACGGCACCGCGCTGGCGCAACCCGCGGAGCCCGAGGCGAGCGTGCTCCAGGCGCGACAGGAGCGGCTCCGGAGCGTGACCAGCGCGCGTTGTTCCCAGGTCGCGCGCCGCTAGCAGGCCGACCGATCAGCCACTCCGCGCGGTGGTCCGAGCGGGTCGCGTTGTGCAACGCGCGAGGCTGTGCCTAAATCGGCCCATGGAAGCTCCCAGCTCCGTCTGCTCCTCTTGCGGGTTCGAGAATCCGCGCGCTTGGCGCGCCTGCGCGCGCTGTGGCCTCGGCCTCGGCAGCTCTGCTCGCGGCACGGGGCTGTCCTCGATCGCGATCTCGAGCGGCGGCCGCGTGCCAGATCCCACCATGGTCACCGCTCCGCCCGAGATGGTACCTGCGGAGACACCCCCCGAGGAGCCTCAGGCCCAGGCCTTCACGGCCGCGGCGGTGTCGTCCTCGCCGCCCGGTCCCGCGCCCGATCCGGAGCCGCCGCTGATCGGTCAGGCCGAGGCCAGCGAGGCCGTACGCACCGGCGTGGAGCGCGCCTTCAGTCTGGGTGCTCCGACGCTGGTCGCCCTCGAAGGAGCGCGTGGCTCCGGCAAGACGCGCATGCTGATCTACGCCTCCGAGATCGCGGCGCGCTTGGATGACAACGTGCGCGTGGCCTACGGCGCCTGTCGCCTGGGCGGAGACGGAACCTACGCGCCCTTCTCTCGCATGTTGCTCGAGCGCTTCGGCGTGACGCCGGCCTCTTCGCCCAGCAGCGTGCGCGGTCAGATGTCGACCCAGGTGTCCAAGGCTCTGATGTCCAAAGACGCCTTGGCCGTGGCCGAGACCACCCACCTCCTGGGACACGTCGCCGGCATCCCCTTCCCCCAGAGCCCGTTCCTGATTCCTCTGCAGAAGGATCCGGAGGAGCTGCATCGCCGCGCCTGCGCCGCCGTGAAGCGCTTCTTCGAGGGCGAGGCGGAGCAACGCCCTGTCCTGATCCTCTTGGACAACATGCAGGAGGCCGAGGAGGAGGCCTGGGAGATGGTCGCGGCGCTGACCCAGGCGGCCGGACATCTCTCCATCGTGATCGCGGGCGCAGCGCCCGTGGCCGAGCGCGCGCAGAAGCTCGAGCCTCCCGGCGGCGTCGCCGTGGGACCGGTCGCGCCCCTGGGCGAGAGCGACATCGCGGCCATGCTGCACGTGATCCTGCCGACTCTGGTCGAGGCGCCCGAGCCCCTGGTGGCAGCCCTCGCCCACCGCTCCGAGGGCAACCCGAGCGCCGTGCGCGATCTGGTGCTGGCTCTCTTCGAAGCGGGCGTCTTCGTGCCCGACGACAAGGGACTGCGCATCGACCTCGAACGCCTCGCCAAGGGCGAGGGCTTGCCCGTCAACCTCGACGACGCCATCCAGGCGCGCCTCGATCGACTCGACGATCTCGAGCGCGAGACCCTCTCGCGCGCCTCGGTGGTGGGCGAGGTCTTCTGGGATGGCGCGCTGCTCGGGCAGATGCGCTCGGAGCGCGAGCCTCCCGGAGACGGCTCCGATCCGTTGAGCGTCTGGCCCGACGACGACGACAGCGCGGCGTTGAGCGCGGCGCTGGATCGCCTGGTCGACAAGGGTTTCCTCGCCGAACACGACGGCTCGGATCTGCTCGGCTCGCGCCAGTTCGCCTTCACCTCTTCGCACGCGCGGGATCTGCTCGAGCGCGTGCAGGGCGAGGAGACGCGAACGCGCCGTCATCGCGCCGTGGCGCGCTGGCTCGCCGTGGTCGCCGAGTACCGCCGCGAGGGCGTGGCTCGCATGATCGCGCCGCACCTCGAGGCCGCGGGTCAGCTCGAGCGCGCCGGCCGGGCCTACCTCGAGGCCGCCAACTTCGAACAGCGCAGCCTGCGCACGAACAACGCCCTGCGCTTCGCAAACAAGGCCGTCGAGTTGCTCCCGGCCGAGGACGTGGCGCGACGCATCGAGGCCCTGCACGTGCGTGGCTCCATGGTCGCCCTGCTCGGTCGAGGCGATGTAGCCATCGCGGACTTCACCGCCATGCTCGAGCTGGCCTGGAACATCGGCGCCCGCGGCAAGGGTGGCGCGGCGCTGAACCGCATCGGGCGCGCCCATCGACAGCGCGGAGAGAACGACCGCGCACGTCAGGTGCTCGACCGCGCCCTCTCGCTCTTTCGCGCCGCAGGCGACCTGCGCGGCGTGGCGTCGACCCTCGACGACCTCTCGCAGGTGGATCTCCTGCGCGGCGACGCCGACGCGGCTCTGAACGAAGCCACGGAGGCGCTCGAGCTTCGACGCTCGCACGCCGACGCGCGCGGCGAGGCGCTCTCGCTCAACACGCTCGGCCAGATCGAGCTCCATCGCGGCAACCTCGAAGTGGCAGAGGGGCTCTTCCGCCAATCCCTCGGTCTGCGTCAGGAGCACGGCGACGCGGCGGGCATGGTCCAATGCCACAACGCCCTCGGCATCGTCTCCTACGAACGCGGCGACGCAGCGGGCGCCATCGCGGCATGGGAGGCTGCGCTCGCGCAGGCGCGCAAGATGGGCGACAGGCGCCGGGTCTGCTTCATGCTCAACAACATCGGCGAGGCGCGCAGCAAGATCGGGGATCTCGAGCACGCTGGCCAAGCGCTGCAGGAGGCCGCCGAGGTCGCGAAGGAGATGAACGATCTCCGCGCCATGGCCGAGGTGAGCCGCAACCGCGGGCTCTTGGCGCTCAAGCAAGGCGCGGACGACGCCGAGGCGCTGGTGCTCGACGCCTTGAAGCGGGCCGAGGCCTACGGCAGCCCCGAGGCCATCGCCGCGGCCCACCGCGCCGTCGGTGCGCTGCGCGCGCGCACCCTCTTCGACGCGACGGGCAAGGTCGATCGACGCGCCGAGGAGAGCTACCTGACCAGCATCGACATGTTCCGCGACGCGGGCAGCGAGAAGGAGGCGGCGCGCTCCCTGGCGGAGCTCGGCATGCACCTGATCGAGCGCGGTGATCTGGAGACCGCTCGCGAGCGCTTGAGCGAAGCGCGCGCGATCATGCGACGCATGGGCTTGGCGGAGCTCGAGCGGATCGAACAGACCCTGGCGCAGCTCTCGCGGGCTTGACTCGGGGACGCGCAGCGATGCTCGCCTGCGTGCTCCTCGGTGGCACCTCGGCGGGTGGCGTCGAAGCTCTGCGCGTCACCCGCGATCTCGACGCGACGCGTGATCATCATCAGGGCGCCTACGTGGGCGCGGCCGCGTGCCGTCGCTGCCACGGCGAACGCTACGCCTCGTGGCAGAAGACCTATCACCGCGCCATGACGGCCGAGGCCAGCGACGTAAGCGTGCTCGGCGCCTTCGACGGCCGAGAACTCTCCTACCTGGGCGTCAGCGCGCGCATGAGCCGTGACCGCGACGGCGCCTATTGGCTGCGCTTCTCGGCCCCCGGGCGCGCGACGCGCAGCGTGCAGGTCGTGCGCACCGTGGGCTCCCATCGCTATCAACAATATCTCGGGCGCGAAGGCGGCACCTATTTCCGCCTGCCCATCGCGTGGCAGGTGAAGGAGGCGCGCTTCATGCACATGAACGAGGCCTTCCTCACGCCCGATCCCGCGATGCCGGTCGAGGGAGCGGCCGTGAGCTGGGAAGACTACGATCGACACGTCGTGCGCTGGAACGACAACTGCATCTTCTGCCACAACGTGGCGCCCAATCCTGCCTTGCAGGCGGACGGCAGCTTCGAGAGTCACGTCGCCGAGCTGGGCATCGCCTGCGAGGCCTGTCACGGGCCCGGCGGCGAGCACGAGGCGCTGAACAACGATCCCATCCGTCGCTACGCGCTGCACCTCTCGCACCGACGCGACCCCACCATCGTGTCCCCGCGCAGGCTCTCGGCGGAGCGCGCCTCGGACGTCTGCGGGCGCTGCCATGGCCAACGCAAGGCCGACGACATCGGACCCTTCCTCACGCGCGGCGATCCCTTCGTGCCCGGCGACGAGCTGGCCGAGACCACGGAGCCGCTCTTTCGCGACACGCCTCTGGGGCGTGACACGCACGCCTTCGCGCCGCGCTTCTGGGCCGACGGAACCCCGCGCCTGACGGCCTACGAGCTGCAAGGGCTCTTGCTCTCGCCCTGCGCGGAGCGGGGCGAGATGAGCTGCCTCAGCTGCCACAGCATGCACGAGGCCGATCCCGCGCTGCAGGTGCGCGAGGACGCCCTGGGCGACAGCGCCTGCGTGCATTGCCACGACACGCTGCCCGCGGACCACAGCCAGCACGAGTCCGCGTCGGCCTCCTGCGTCGACTGTCACATGCCACGCATCGTGTACGGACTCATCGGCGCCCACATCAGCCATCGCGTCGAGTCGCCGGATCCCGTGCGTGAGGCGCGTCAGGGCAGACCGGATGCGTGCACGCTCTGCCATGTGGACGAAGACGAATCCTGGGCCGCGGCCGAGGTCGCCCGCTTGTGGACGCACGAACGCGCAGCCGCAGAGCCCCCGGCGCACGACGCGCCGCACTCCCGCGTCGAACGCGCTCTGCTCGGTGGCGATCCCATCGAGCGCGCGGTCGCGGCGTCGGCCCTCGGACGCTGGCCACGGGCTCATCCGCCACGGGCGGAGGCGCTCGCGCGTCGCGTCGCGCTCTTGCTGACGGTGCTCGAGGGCGACCACTACCCGGCCGTGCGCACGGGCGCGTGGCGCTCCATGAAAGCGCTGCTCGGAGACGCGGCGCCGGCGCGCCTCGCCGCCTTCGATCCCACGGCGTCGGTGGATTCGCGCGCGGACCTCGTTCGGGCCTTGCGCGCAGAGCTCGGCGCGCGGGGTGAGGCGCCCTTGGACGCCGCGGCCGTGGCCAGGCTCCGAGCCCAGGCCGATCAGCAGGCGATCGAGCTCGGCGAATGAGGGACGCTGCGCACGTGCGCGTCCAGCGCGCCCGAAGCCGCCGCCTGGGCTGGATCGGCTTGGCCGTGTGGGCGAGCTTCGGCCTGCTGCTCGAGACGGCCCACGGCTTCAAGTGGTCGAGCTACCTCGACGACGAGCTGCTGCGCACGCTGTTGCGCCTGGCGCACGCCCATGGCGTCGGCCTCTCGCTCGTGCTGCTCGCGCACGCCGCGGTGGGCGCGGAGCTCTTCGAACAGGATCAGGCCCGCGGCGCCCGCGTCGGTCGCGCGCTGCGGCTCGGCGCCGTGCTCATCCCGCTCGGCTTCGCCCTCTCCGCGCCCTATCACAGCGAGTCGGATCCGGCTCTGCCCATCGTGTTGGTGCCCGTCGGCGCGGCGCTCCTGCTCTACGCGCTGGCGTCGCTGGCCCATGCGGCGAGGCGCGCGGGAGACGGCCGAGAGCCTACCGCTGAAGACTGAGGGGAGCTCGAGAACCTTCTCCTCACGAGACTCGAACGACCGCAGCGCGTCTCAGCCTCCGCTCGCGGGGCCTTCATCACGCGACCGGCGCAAGCCGAGGAGACGTCGCACGGGCAGCCCGTCGTGGGCGGCTCGATCTTCGCGATTGCTCGGCGCCGCGTAGGGGTTCTCCTCGAGCCAGCCGTCCGGGCCGGCGAGCACGAAGTCCGGGTGGGCGAGGAGCGCGTCACGGTAGATCTCGGCGCGGTCGGGCACGTCCGTCTGGATGAACATCTCTCCGCCGTCGACCAAGAGACGCGCGGCGGCGTCGAGGAACTCATCCCCCACCACGCGGCGCTTGAGGTGACGCTTCTTCCACCAGGGGTCGGGGAAGTGCACGAAGATGCGGCGCACACAGCCCTCGGGTTCGGCCCGCGCGAGGATGTCGCGAGCGTCTCCGGCCAAGACGCGGATCTCGTCGAGGCCGAGGCGCCGGGCGCGCTCATGCACCTTGGTCGCCCACTTGGTCTTGATCTCGATCCCGAGCACGCGAGCCTCGGGTGCGACCGCGGCGCGCGCGAAGAGCGAGGCTCCGCGACCGAAGCCCACGTCGATCTCGATCTCTCCGGGCGACGCGAAGAGCCCTGGCAGATCGAAGGCGCCCTCGGGAGCGCGCGGCGCACGCTCGGCGTAGTCGACAGGCGGGGGCGTGCGCTTCTCATCCACGGCGGCGCAGGGTGGGAGGCCGGAACGACGGGGTCAAGCCTCGGGGTCGAGGCCGCTGCCAACGCTTTGACCGGCGCGGAAGAGTCGATAGGGTCCGGGCCAGGAGCCCGCCATTCGTTCCTTCGTCCTCTACCTCGCCCTCTTCTTCTCCGGCGCCGCTGCCCTCGTCTACCAGGCGACCTGGGGCCGGATGCTGCATCGCGTCTTCGGCGTCAGCGATCTGGCCATCGCCACGGTGCTCGCCTCGTTCTTCCTGGGCATGGGCCTGGGCGCTGGCCTCGGTGGTCGCCTGGCGTCTCGTACGCGCCGCCCGGCCCGCACCTACGCTCTGCTCGAGCTCGGCGTGGCCTGCTGGGCTCTGCTCTCGCTCTTCCTGATCCCCCGCGTGCACGAGCTCTACGCGGCCATGGGTGCAGGAGCCTCCTTCGCCCAGCTCACGCCTCTGCGCCTGGGTCTCGCCTTCGCCATCCTGCTGCCGCCCACCACCGCCATGGGCGCGACGCTGCCCGTGCTGATCTCCGCGGTGAAGGATCATGGCGAGCATTGGGCGGGCTCGGCCACGGCGCTCTACTTCGTCAACACGCTGGGCGCGGCCCTGGGCGCGAGCCTGACGGGCTTCGTCCTGGTTCCCCTGCTGGGCGTCCACGTCTCCATCAGCTTGGCCGCAGCCGCGAGCCTGTTGGCGGCGCTGCTCGTGCTCGTCACCTATCGCAAGGACGCGCCGGTCGAGCACGCCACCCCCGTCGAGTCGGTCGTGACGGCTGTCGAGGTCGATTCGCAGTTGCTCGCGTCGGTCCCCGACCTCGCGGAAGCGGGGACGCCCGCCCCCTTGGTGACCCGCGCAAAGCAGAAGCCTTCGGCCAGCGACCTCGCCAGCCGCCGCCTTCGCCTGGCCATCGGGCTGGCCGCCTTCGCCGGTCTCGCCTCGCTCGCGGGTGAGGTGCTGTGGACTCGCGTCTTGCGCACCGTGCTGCAGGGCACGACCCAGGCCTTCTCGGCCATGCTCTTGCACTACCTCGTGGGCATCGCGCTCGGGAGCGTGATCGCCGACCGACTCGCGCGCCGCTACGACGCCACGCGCATCTTCGGAGTGGCGCAGCTCGTGCTAGCCGTGCTCAGCGGCGGGGCCATCTGGCTGGCCTCCCAGACCCCACGGATGGTCGGTCTGCTCTCCGGATCAACTGTGCTCATCCCGAATCAGCCGTGGCTCATCGTCACCGTCAGCGGGATCCTGCTGCTTCCGTTGTCTCTGGCCCTGGGCACCTCGATCCCGTTGGCCTGGCGCATCGCGGGCGAGGGACGCATCGACGCGCCGCGCGTGGCCGGCCGCGTGCTGATGGCCAACACCCTCGGCGGCCTGGTGGGCTCGCTGTTGGCGGGCTTCGTGCTCGTGCCCGCGCTCGGCATCGAGGCGTCCATCCTGACGCTCGTCTTCGTCCACGCCGTGCTCGCGGCCGCCGCCCTGCGCGCCTCCGCGGGCGTCCGCTTGGCCCCGCGGGTGCTGGCGCTCACCGGCCCGCTTGCCGCCGCCGTGGGCGTGCTGGCGCTCGGTCCGTCGCTCCATCTGCCCTACCTGCTGGACGCCTGGTACAACCCCTCCGACGCGGTGATCGTCGGACCGGACGAGACCTGGCGCGATCCCGTCGTGTTCTTCGAAGAGGGCCGGAACACCACCGTCACCGTGCTGCGCCGCGAGGGCAGCATGCGCCTGTACAACGACGGCCGACCCGAATCGGGATTCTCGCCGGGCACGCCGGGCTTCGGCTCCGAGCTGTCGACCCTCGCGGGCCTGCCGAGCCTGCTGGCCGAGGAGCGAGCGCGCGCCATGGTGATCGGTCTCGGCGCCGGACACACGGCCGCCGTGCTCCTGGCTGGACCCTGGCAGCGCGTGGACGCCGTGGAGCTCGAGCCCGCCGTGGTGCGCGCTGCGCGCATGCTCTACCGCGACCACGGCACGCCCTTCCCGCTCGATGATCCGCGCGCCCACCTGATCGTGGACGACGCGCGCGCGCAGCTCGTCCTCAGCGCGCCCGCAACGTACGACGCCATCGTCTCGCAGCCCTCCCATCCATGGCTCGCGGGATCGAGCGCGCTCTACACGCGGCAGTTCTTCCTGGAAGCCAAGCGCGCCCTGCGACCCGGCGGCGTGCTGGCCATCTGGGCCAACCTCTTCCGCATGGACGTCGACCACCTCAGGCGCATCACGCACACGCTTCGCTCCGTCTTTCCCCACGTCTCGGCCTTCGTGGTCGAGAGCTCGAGCTTCATCTTGGTGGCGTCCGACTCGAGCATGCCCATGCAGGAGCGAGTCGCGACACGCCTCGGCGGCGACTCCGGTCTCGATCCCTTCCTCGCGCCCTACAACCTCGCGTCCCTGGTCGAGCTCGCCGCCTCGCGCGAGCTGGACGACGAAGGCACGCGCGCCTTCGCGGACGACTCGCCACTGCTCGACGACGATCGACCCGCGCTCGAGTTCGACCTCGCGCGCATCTCACACGACCAGGCCCTGAGTACCTTCGATCTCGATCTCGCGACCACGGGACTGCCCTGGATCTCCCCCGAGGCCTTCATGGCGATCCCGGCGGACCTTCGGGTGGAGACGCTCATGCAACGCATCACCCTCACGGCCACGCGTCTGCGAGCGCTCGGACGCGTGGAGGCGGCGCTCCCGGCCCTCGAGATCAGCGCCGACGATCGATCTCTGCTGCGCGGCGCGTTGGCGGAAGCGCGCGGCGACGTCACGGGAGCGCTGGCGGGCTACGACGGGAGCGCATCGCATGTGGCGGCGACTCGCGCGGACAGGCTTCGCCACGAAGAGCGCATGCACGAGGCCCTCTTCACCTCCTTGGTCACGCGCCAGACGCGACCCGACACGGCGCGCTGGGCGCTGAGCAGCGCCTTCGCGCTGACGGATCCGGCCGCGCTCCAGACGGCGCTCTCGCTCGCGGACGAGCTCCATGATTCCGAGGACTCGCTCACGGGTAGGCTGCGCATGCTCGCCCAGGCGCGGCTGACGGGAGGCTGCGCGGCCTTCCTCGACGACTCGGATCTGCCTCTCACTCTGGGCGACGAGCACGTGGCCTTCATGGCCGAGGTCTGCGCGTTGCGCGCGGGTGACTTCGCGCGTGGCCGACGCTACGCGGAAGCGCGCATGCGCGACCGTCGCGTCACCTCCGCGGAGGAGGCCAAGCGCGGCGGCGAGCTGCGTCCCCACAACCCCGGAGGCGCCATGCGCGCTTACCGCCGAGCCCTGGCCGCCAACCCGGCCCACGGCGTGGCGGCGGCGAACCTGGCCGAGCTCTTGGTCGACGCCGGGCGCCGTGAAGAAGCGGCGGGGCTCTTGCGCATCACGCTCGTGGCCTCCTCGGGCTTGCCCAACTCCACGGCCGCGTTGCGCAGCGCCGCGACCCGCCTCGACATCTCCCTGACGGCGGCCGTCCCCGCCCCGGTCGCGCCTCCGGCTCCGGAGACCGTCACGCCCGAAGAGCCCTGAAGCCGCCCACAGCGGGCAGCGCGGACTTCCGACCAGGATCGCGTCGATCTTGACCTAAGTCGCGGCCATCGCGTATCCACTCACAGGGTCGATTCCTTCGCCACGACCCGTCATGGAGGCTTCGGTGCCCGTCAAGATCCTAGTCGCAGACGATAGCGCCACCATG
>JAACVI010000319.1 GCA_009992505.1 Myxococcales bacterium | reverse complement strand
GGCAGTGACCGAGACCCGGGCGCCATCGCGGCAGCGACGGCCAACGCGGAGCGCGCCGGTGTGGCGGCGGACGTGCGCTTCGTGCACGCCAGCCTGTCGGACGCCCCCGCGCACTGGCCCGAGCTGAAGGCGGGCTCGGCGCTGGTGTCCAACATGCCCTTCGGCCAGCGCGTGTCGCGGGGCAAGACGCTGGTCGCCCTGCACCAGCGCCTGGGATCCGTCGTCGCCGCGCTGCCCGAGCGCCCCGCGGTCGGCCTCCTGGTCGCCGATCGCAAGCTCGCCTACGTCACGGGCCTCGATCTCCATCCGGCCTTCCACACCAAGCACGGCGGCATCGCGGTTCACGCCATGGTCGGCTGAGCCGCGCGGCCTTCGCGTCAGCGCCCGACGCGCACGCGGACCCCGGGACGCATGTTCGATGGTGGCGTGGTGGGATCCGTGATCGGCACCGGCTGCTGGGTCGTGGTCGTCGGCGTGGGCGGCGACACGTTCACCCCTGGGGGCGAGTAGACGGGCGCGCGCGGTGTGCTCGCCGATCGGGCCTGCGCGAGCTGACGCGTCAGCTCGGCGGCGCGCTGGCGCTCGGCCTCGAGCTCGCTGCTGAGTCGGTCGCGCTCCGCCGTCGCGGTGCGCGCCTCGGCCCTGGCCTGCGTGAGCTGCGTCGTGAGGGTCGCGAGTTGACCGCTGGCGTCCCGCGCGTCGCTCTGGGCCTGGGCGAGCTCCTGACGGCTCTGCGCGAGGTCGGACGCTCGTCTCTGCACCTCCGCCTGGGACGCCTGGAGCTGGGTCTGGAGGCTGTTCGCTTCGTTGCGTGCCTGGCTGCCCGCGGCCTGGGCGCGCGTGAGGTTCTGGGAGAGCTCCGCGCTCTGGCTCTGGGCTGCGGTGAGCTGCGTGCTCAGGGTGTGCGTGCGACGCTGAAGCGATTCGACCTGGCTCTGCGTGACCTCGAGCTGGCCCTCGGTCTTCACCAATTCCTGGGTCAGCTCGTCCGTGCTGAGCTGTCCGCTCTCCACGCGCTGCCGTGCCCGGGCGATGGCCGCCTCCAGCTCCTGGCGTCGCGTCGACTCCTGCTGGAGGTTGGCCTGGGCGTCCGTCGCCTCCGCGCGCGCCTTGGTGGCGAGCAACTGCTCCGCCTGGGCGCGTTCGCTCAGCTTCCAGCCCACGACCAGGAAGACCGAGGTGATGGCGACCAGCAGCGGCAGGACGATGCGCAGCAGACGGACGGTGCGGGCGCGTCGCTCTTCGGGCGCCGTGAGCACGCTGAGCTGTTCCGCCAACTCCGTGGCGTTGGGCCTCTCTTCTGGATCCGCGGACAGCCAGCGCGCCAGGTGGGGACGCAAGAAGCGCAGCTCCTTGCCGGTCGGCGGGGGCGGGGCCTCCACCGCGCGCGTCTCGATGAAGCGATCGAGGGATCCCGCCACCACGTCGTCGGCGGTCGTGGGCTCGAGCGCGTTGCGCAGCGCGAGGGCGAGGGAGAAGACGTCCGCCTTGGGGCCGATGATCGAGCTGTTCTCCATCTGGGCGAACTGCGCCGCCACCTCGGGGGCGAAGTAGGTCGGCGTGCCCGCCAGCAGCAGCTCGGCGTCCTTGGCCGCGACGCCCAGATCCAGCAGCACCGGCAGCACGTCGTCCTGGCCGCCATGCCCCACGCCGCCGAGACGTGCGAGGAAGATGTTGTCGGGCTTCACGTCCTGATGTCGGATGCCCGAGGCGTGCATGGCCGCCAGCGCACGCGCCAGCGGCACGAAGATGTTCTTGGCCTCTTCGCGCGTGAGCGGCGCGCGCGCCATGCGCGCTTCGAGGCTCTCGCCCTCGTACCAGGGCATGGCGAACCACAGCCGCTCCTCGTACCAGCCGTTGTCGTTGAAGTGCACGATGGAGGGATGGAAGACCGACGCGATCAGGTGCAGCTCGCGCAGGGCGCGCTCCCGCGCCGCTTCGCTGCGCGACGGACGTCGCAGCAGCTTCAGCGCCACCACGTGGCCTTCCACCTCCGTGTCGTGGGCTCGGTAGACATCCGCGAAGGCGCCAGCGCCGATGTGCGCGTCCACCACGTAGCGCGAGCCCAGGCGAGTCCCGGAGGGAAGGGCCTCTTCGTCCACGGGCGTGGCGCGCTCCAGGCGCTCCTCCGACTCGAGCGCGAAGGCCTCGATCAGCGCCGTGGGCAGGCTGGGATCGACGGCGCCGGTGTCGAGCACCTGTCTCGCGCGCGCCACCGCCTGCGTCAGACGCTCCGTGATCTCCTCCTCCGTGACCTCGAGCACGAAGGCCAGCTCCGGCTTGGAGAGGCCGCGGGCGAAGGAGAGCTCGAGCAGCTCGCTCTCGTCGCCCAGGGCGCCCTCGCGGATGCGTTCGATGCCCGAGCGTCCCGTCATCGTCCTGCGCGGCGTGCGCCACTTCAACGTGCCCGTGGGCTTGCTCGGCGCCGTCGACAGGCCGCGAGCCAGCGCATAGAGCCGCGCACGCGCACCCGGCGGCGAGAGCGCGTCCTCGGGCGAGAGCTGGGCGAAGCGCTCCCGCAGCGCGACCAGGAGCGGTTTGGCTTCGCTCTCCCCGATGCGTAGCGCCATGTACTGGCGCAGGCCCTCGCCGTAGTACTCGAAGGCGTGGGTGCCCAGCAGCTCGACGGCGGCCTCTTCCCCGTCGCCTCGTTCGGCCACGACGGAACGCGCGGCGGCCAGCAAGGTCGCGGCCGTCCCGATGGCGCGGGCGGGACCGCGATTCACGCCACCAGGTGCGCTCTCGTCAGCCTTGGGCATACCGAGGAGCTTGGCCAACATTCGGATTCATGGCGAGGGCTTCGACGCGGGGCCCGCCTGGCCCATTCAACCTGGGTCCTGGCGCGCGAGCAGCCGCTCGGCCAGCTCGTACTCCCCGATGGCGCCTTGGCTGAGCAGCGCGTCGTCGAGGGTCACGGTCGGCACCGACGTGATGCTTCGGTCCTGGCATTGATCGGCGCGCACGATGTCGACCTCGATCCTGGGTGTCGCGCAGGCCATGCGCAGCGCCGCCGCGGCCACCGAGGGACAGAAGGGGCAGTGGGGGCCGACGTAGACGCGGAGCTTCACC
>JAACVI010000065.1 GCA_009992505.1 Myxococcales bacterium | reverse complement strand
GTCGCCCATGCCGCCAGCGCCCGGCGCCGCACGTCGGGCGGACGAGGGATCGAGCTGCGCGAGCAGGAGCTCTGCCTGGTCGCGAACGTAGGGCAGCTCGGGCGCGTCTTCTTCGCGCAGATGCTCGCTCAACGCGCGCAGCTTCTCCTTGGCCCGGACTTCGTCGCCCTTCTCCAGGTACATGCGCGCGATGTCGTAGTCGGCTCGCTCACGGTTGCCATAGCCTTCCGTGTTTCCGAGCTCTTCGTAGCGCTCCATGGCGTGATCCCAGTCGGAGTCGGCCTCGAGGGTGTAGCCAATGCCTTCCAGGGCACGCCCAGCGATGGTGGGATCGTCGCCCGCCTGTCCAAGCACGGCCTGGTAGGCCTCACGCGCGCCCGCGGCGTCGCCCGAACGCAAGAGCGTCGCAGCCTCCGCCAGGTGAGCCCAGTGAGCCGCCAAGGTGCCCTCGTGCTCCGCGGTGACGCCGCGCAGGTCCGTGAGGACGGCCTCGTCGCGAGCGGCCTCGGTGGCGAAGCTCGGGCCCGCGTCGCCCTCGGGCATGCCCGCGTCGGCGTCTCGGATGGGTGCCTGCGAGGCCTCGATGCCGGTCCATAGACCGGCCGCCGCGCGGGTGGCCTTGCCTTGGCTGACCGTGGAATAGATCAGCAGCACGGCGACCAGCACCAACGCACCACCCACGCCGTAGGTCAGCGTGTTGCGGTTCTGCTTCATCCAGCTGGCCGCGCCGGCGGCGCGCTCCAAGGCCTTGTCCTCCACGAGGTCGGCGTCACGACCGCGCTTCGCGGCCTTTCGCGCCGCTTTCGCGGCCTTGCTCGCGGCCAGGCGTTGCCCAGCAGACATGGCACTGGAGGAGGCCGGCTTCTCGGGGGTCTCTTCGGCTGCGTCGGGCTCTTGCCCAGCTTCCGCTTCGTTGCTCGCCAAGGCTGAATCTCCGAGGTGTTTGCCCACAATTGGGGCGAAGGGCCCGGAATATACACGGGGGCCGACCGCAGTCAATCAGCCTCGGCTCATGGCTACGTCGGAAACGGCACTGGACAGAACCCCGCCCCCCGCGCGCATGGTATGTCGTGGCCATGTCGTGTCGCCCCAGCCGTTCCCGCCTCGCGCTCGCCCTGTCGGCTCTGCTGGCGCTCGTCGTGGCGCGTCCGAGCTCCGCGCGGGCCTACGAGGACCAGGCCACTCTGGGCTTCGACGTCGGCTGGTTGGGCGCTCCAGCGGCTGCCGCGGGCGTGCCGCGCAACGGCGTCTCCCTGGGTGTCAGCGGAACTCTGGGCCTGAGCGACAGCTGGTCCGTCGGGGCTCGAGTCGGCTACGCGCTCCATCCGGCGGATCCGATCCTCCACTCCGTCCTCGGCGGCGTCGAGCTTGTCTATCTGGTGGACGTGCTGCAGCTCGTGCCCAGCCTGGGACTCGGCGTCGACGCCTTCCTCTCCGTGCGCGACGGGCGCGTCGGCGCGGACCTCGGTCTGCACGCCCTGCTGCGACTCGACTACCTCGCGAGTCGCACGCTGATGATCGGGGCAGATGTTCGCGCCTACGCCCTGCCCTTCGCCTTCGACGAAGGCGGTCTCTCGCCCTTCGCGATCCAGGTGGGCCTGCGCCTCAGCCTGGCCTTCGATCGCTATTGAGCGAGTCCGCCCCGAAGTTCGATCCGCTCTTCCACCGCTCGCCTCGAGCGGCCGCGTTGGCCGACGTGGAGAGGGCCATGACCTTCCCTCAGTCGGCCGCCCTACCCCCGAAGCTCATGCCCGCGGCTCGCATCGAACATCCGGGTCGCGTCCCGACCCGGAAACGCAACGAGCCCGGAGACCATGAGGTTCCCGGGCCCGCCGCCGCGTTTGGAATGTCCTAGAAGCAGGCGGGGGAGCCGAGCCCCGTCGCAGGCTTGCACGAGAAGTCCGCGCAGTCCGCGAAGCCGTTGCCATCGTCGTCGAGGCCGTTGCCGCACTGCTCAGCCGTCGACTCGGTCGGACAGACGGTCACGGCGCTGTTGCGGCTGCAGCCGAAGTCGGCGCAGTCGATGAAGCCGTTGCTGTCGTTGTCGAGTCCATCGGAGCAGGTCGCGTCCGTTCCCTCGGCGGGCGGCGGGCAGACGCTGGCGCTGACGTCGGCGTTGCGGCTGCAGCCGAAGTCGGCGCAGTCGATGTGCCCGTTGCTGTCGTTGTCCATGCCGTCGGAGCAGACCACGTCCACCGCGGCGGTCCGCGCGGCGGCGTCAGCGAAGGGAACCGCCGTGGTTCCGGCGCAGACCACGAGGCCCTCGGCTCCGCCCGAGCACCCCGTGTCCTCACAGTCCGAGAGGCCGTCCTTGTCGTTGTCCACGCCGTCACTGCAGGCGGCGTTGTTGTTCTCGCGGGTCACGCCGAAGCAGGCCGGAATCTCGGCGCAGCTGAAGTCGCCGCAGTCGATGTGGCCCTCGCCGTCGTTGTCCACGCCATCGCTGCAGGCGGTGGTGACGGCCGCGGCGATGTCCGTGGGCAGGGGCGAGACCGGCGACCCGCCAGCGCAGACGACGATGGCTTCGCCATCGCAGTCCGTGTCAGCGCAGTCGGTCGCGCCGTCCAGGTCGTTGTCGATGCCATCGCTGCAGCGCGCGTTGGTGCCCTCGCCGGTGCACACCTGACGCATCTGACACGCGAAGTCGTCGCAGTCGGTGAAGCCGTTGCTGTCGTTGTCGATGCCATCGCTACAGCGCGCGTTGGAGTTCTCCACCGGGCACGTCGCGGTGCCCTTGCAGGCGTTGTCGTCGCAGTCGACGAAGCCGTTGCCGTCGTCGTCGCAGCCGTTGGTGCAGCCGTCGCCGACGTCCTCGGAGAGCTGAGGCGTCGTGCACGCCATGGCCGAGCAGATGCCCACGTCCTGACAGCCGAAGTCGTCGCAGTCGGTGAATCCGTCGCCGTCGTCGTCGCAGCCGTTGTTGCAGTTCGCCGCCGTGCCTTCGGTGCCGCTGGGATCACAGCTGCCGCTGCCATCAGGGCCCGCGTCATGACCGCCTGAGTCACCTCCGGAGTCCGGGACCGCGGAATCGCTGCCCGCGTCCGACCGAGAAGAGTCGTCCCCACAGGCCGAGAGACCGAGGACGAGCACCAATGAAGCGAAGAGCGCGAACGATCGAGTCTGCATGAAGTTCTCCATTCGAGTGTCGGACCAGAGCTAGCTAGCCGCCCTGGCCCCCAGGTGCAAGGTCGAGTCTCCCCGCGTTGACCCCGGTGTCCGATCCGCCGTCACGGCGATGCGTCACCGTCAGCAGGGGCCGCAGCGCGTCCAGGCGACGTGGGCCGATGCCTCGCACGCGCAGCAGATCGTCCACCGAGTGAAATTCCCCATCCTCTCGCTTGGAGGCCAGGATGCGCGCGGCCAGGGCGGGACCGATGCCCGGAAGCAGCTCGAGGGTCGGCGCATCGGCCTGGTTCAGCTCGACCGGCGACCCTTCGCGCAGCGCGCGCGCCGCCAGCGCGGGTGGCCTGGGCTGCTGCGCCAGACTGTGTGATGGCGCGACCGGAACGGCATGGAGACGCGCGTGGGCCAGACCCACGACCGCCATCAGCGCCACCATCGCCGCGAGGACGCGGGTTCGAGCCGTGGCTGCTTGGTCGTCCATCGACTGCGTATCGGTCGCAACCCGGTTCAGTTGAGTCGGGGCCCGAGGCCCGCTGGACTTCGCGAGCGGCTCAGTCGCCGAGTCCGAAGCCGTCGTGCAGCGCGCGCACGCACAGCTCGCGGTACTTGTCGGCGACTAGGCACGAGGTCTTGATCTCGCTGGTGCTGATGGCCTGAATGTTCACGCCCTCGTTGGCCAGGATGCGGAACATGCGCGCGGCGATGCCCGCGTGGCTGCGCATGCCGAGGCCGACGATGGAGACCTTCACCACGCGCGAGTCGACGATCACCTCTTCGGCGCCGATGGACGCGAGGATGGCGTCGACCTCTTCGCGGGCGCGCTCGAGCTCGTCCTCGGCCACCGTGAAGGTCAGATCCGTGCGCCCTGCCTCCGACACGTTCTGGATGATCATGTCGACGCTGATCCCGGCCTCGGCCAGGGGCTCGAAGATCGACGCCACCACGCCCGGCCGATCCGGGACGGAGCGAATGGTCACCTTGGCGGCGTTCTTGTCGCTGGTCACGCCCGCCACGACCACGGACTCGAGAGACTCGTCTTCGCCTGTCACCATCGTACCCTCCGATTCGTCGAAGCTCGAGCGCACATGAATGCGCACCCGGTACTTCATCGCGAGCTCCACCGAGCGGATCTGCAGCACCTTCGCGCCCAGGGACGCGAGCTCCAGCATCTCTTCGTAGCTGATGCGCGCCACCTTGCGAGCGCTCGGGCAGACGTTGGGATCCGCCGTGTAGACGCCGTCCACGTCCGTGTAGATCTCGCAGGCGTGGGCGCCGGTGGCTGCCGCGATGGCCACGGCCGAGGTGTCCGATCCACCGCGCCCCAGGGTCGTGATGTCCCCGCTTCGGCTTGCGCCCTGGAAGCCGGCGACCACCACCACCTCACCGAGGCGGACGGGCGCGAGCAGAGCCTCGCCGTCGATGCCGCGAATGCGCGCACGGGTGTGGGCGCCGTCGGTCTCGATGCGCGCCTGATGACCCAGCATGGAGCGGGCCGGGATGCCCAGCGCGCCGAGCTGGATGGCGAGCAGCGCCGCCGTGACTTGTTCGCCGGTCGCCACGAGCACGTCGAGCTCGCGTTCCCTGGGTCGCTTGGCGATGCCACGGCCCAGGCCGAGCAGCCGATCCGTCTCGCCCGCCATGGCGCTGACCACGACGATCACGTCGTCTCCGGCACGCCGACGCTTGGCGACGCGCTCCGCCACCGCGCGAATTCGCTCGAGGGAAGCCACGCTGGTGCCGCCGAACTTCTGTACGAAGAGAGCCACGGGCTGACGCTACACGCCAGGACCGCGTCGTCAATCGTGGCTGGGCGCCTGGGGCGTCTGCGGCGCTTGCGGCGTGCCCTCGCCCTCGTCGGCGGGGGAGTCGCCCGCGGGCTCGCTCGGAGCGGGCGCGGGTCGGCGCACACGACGAGGGGGCGCGCCGTAGTCACTGATCAACTTCTGCTGCAGGTGGTCCGCCAGCATGCGCTCGACGTAGCTCGGCATCGCAGGGACCTGAATCGCGACCCGCACGCTGGCGTCGGGCCCTTCGCCCACGCGCAAGAGCTCGAGGGAGCCGGGGAAGGTGCGCCCCGTGTCGATGTAGTCGAAGAGCAGGTAGCCGTTGTCCGCGTCGCGGTCTTCGATGCGGAAGCCGTAGTCTACACGCAGCATGCGAATGGCCGCGCCCCAGACCTGTTCGTAGCGGTAGTCGAAGGCGAGCTCACGGCGCGCTTGGGCGCGCGGCGCGAGCACCAGGCAGAGCGCGATCGCTGTGAGCACCTGGAGCGAGAGTCTGCGCATTCCTCGACGCTACGCGGGTTGCGTCCGAGGGCAAGAAAACGGCAGGCCCTTGAAGGCAGGAAAGGCGTACCGGAAACCAGCCCGGAGAGCCTAGGTCGACTCTGCGGGCACGCGGGCGCGCGCGTCGGTCTGGCCCAGGAGCGCTCGCAGCGGGACATTGCTGAGGTAGAGCGGCACGATCCCGAGGGTCAGGATCACCGCGGCCTGAATGCCGTAGAGCAGGAAGATGTAGACCGAACCGGGACCGGCCACGAGCGACTCGGCCAGGTAGAGCCGCAGGCCCGCCGAGACCGCGAGCTGGAAGTTCCCGAACAGGCCTGGACCCGTGGGCAGCAGCACGCCGATGGCCAGGATGCCCATCAGCGACACGGCGTGACCGAAGCCGATGGGCAGGCCGACGCCCAGGGCGAGCACCCACATGCCCAGGGCGTTCAAGCCCCAGTAGACCGCGCTCTCCGCGATGAAGCCGCCGGCCAGGCGAGGATCCGTGAGCGAGTGGACGCCATCCGCCACGGACGAGACCTTCTCGGCCAGCACGCGGGCGAGCTTCTTGGACACGATGCCCAGCATCCACTCGGTCAGGCGCACGGCGCGCGCCCGCTGCCAGACGAAGGCGAAGAGCGCCACGAGTCCGCCGCTGAAGACCGCCAGCATCAGGTAGCCGTAGAAGGGCAGGCTCTGGGCAATGGGATCATCCGTGACCACGCGGGGGATGGCGAAGAGAGCCCAGGCCACGCACAGGCTGGTGACCAGGCCGTCGATCACGCGCTCCACGGCCACGGTGCCGAAGCCCACGCTCATGGGGATGGCGTGCCGCAGCTTGGTCAACGCCGGTCGCGCGACCTCTCCCAGACGCAGGGGGAAGGCGAAGATGGCGAAGAAGCCCATCCAGTTCAGCAGGATGACTTCCTTGAGCGGCAGGTGCTTGATGGGCTCGATCAGATAGCGCCAGCGAGCCGCGCGAACGAAGTGCGTGACCAGCAGGATCCCGAGGTAGGCGGGCGCCGTCCACCAGGCGATGGCGCGGAAATCCGCAGCGTCCGGCACCAGGGGCACACCACCGCGCGCGACGATCCAGGCGAAGAGCCCGCCGAGCACGATCGAGAGCACGAGCTTCGGCAGCACGCGTCGCATCACGGACGCTGGCGCGGGGAGCTTGGCGCCTGCGGGCTCTTGGTCCTCCAGTTCGGCGGACGACGGATCGGCGGACTGGGTGCTCACGGGCTCTTCATGGGGCTATGGGGCGATCGCGCGCCCGATGCGTCTCGGTCAGTCATCGATGGAGCCGGCCAAGATGTTCCGTGGACCGTCGTGGAGCAACTCGCGGACTTGCTCGTCTCCGACCAGTCGCCGCAAGCGCTCGATGCCCTCCCCCACTTCCTCGACGTCGCCCGGGCGGTGCGCGTCGCTCGCCGCGCCGTAGTAGACGCCCTCCTCGAGCATGCGCTCCGCCGCGCGTCGGGGCAGACGACCGTAGCGACCCACCAAGGACATCAAGTCCAGCAGCGGCAAGGCCCCGGCATCCAGCAGCGGATCGAGATCGTCCGTGCTCTTGAACAGAGGCGTGTAGCGCTCGGGGTGTGCCAGCACCGGACGTAGGCCGCGCACCCGGAGTTGAAAGAAGTACCGTTCGAGACCCAGCGGGAAGCGCTGCGGGGGCAGCTCCACCAAAGCGCAGTGCTCTCCCGGATAGGCGAGGCCCTCGCCCTCGGAGAGCAGGCGCAGCACCACGTCGTCGAAGTAGTGTTCGGCGCCCAGGCCGAGCTCCGGCAGACCGGAGAGCTCCGCGACCTGGCCCTCGAGCGTAGCGAAGGCGGCGCGCAACCCCGACGCTGTGTTGGGAAACATCGCTGTTCGGATGTGGGGGGTCGTCACCACCTTGGCGAAGCCCAGGCCTCCGAGACCACGCAAGAGGGCCACCGAGTCTTCCAGCGTCTTCACGCCGTCGTCCACCGCGGGCACGGCGTGGCTGTGCAGATCGATGTAGTCGCTCACTCGACCGGCTCCCGGCTGATCTCCTCGGCGGCCAAGGCGAGCAGCTGCTCTCGGGTGTTCAGGTTCGGATCTTCCAGCACCCGCTCGAGCAGCGCCCGCAGGATCACGCCGACGTGGGGACCGGGAGAGATGCCCAGTTCGCGCATCAAAGCGTCGCCCCGCAGCGCCAGATCCGTCACGCCCAAGGCAGACCCAGCCGCGGCCACTTGTGCGATGCGAGCCAGGAGCTCGTCCAGATTCGAGAGCTCGTCGTCGACCGGCTTGCCCTTGCCCATGGCGTCTGCGCGAGCGAGGGCCACCAGCCGCGGGATCGACTCGCTGCCGACGCGTCGCACGAAGCGGCGAACCGCCGCGTCCGACCAGCTGGGGTCGTAGCAGATGAGGTGATTGCGAATCAGCCCGACGATCGTCTGTCGCTCGGCGTTGCTGAAGCGGAAGTCGCGCAGCCAGTGCTCGGCCATGCGCGCGCCGATGCGCTCATGATTGTAGAAGGTGTAGTCGTCCGTCTTCTCGGAATGCGCGCGGCTCTCGGGCTTGCCGAGGTCGTGCAGCAAGGCCGCGAGGCGGAGCACGGGATCGGGCGGACAGGCGTCCAGCGTGGCCAGCGTGTGCTCCCAGACCGGGAAGGCGTGCCAGCGGTTCTGTTCACAGCCCACCTGGCGCAAGAGCTCGGGCAGCGTGACCTCGAGGATCCCCACTCGTCGCATCACCTCGAAGGCGCGCGAGGGGCGCTTGGCCTTCATCGCCTTCATCCACTCGTCGCGCACGCGTTCATGACTGACCTTGCGATAGGTCTCGAGCGCGCCCTTCATGGCTCGTTCGGTCTCGTCCTCGAGCTCCATCTCGAGCGTGGCGACGAAGCGCGCGCCTCGCAGGATGCGCAGGCCATCCTCCGCGAAGCGCTCGGCGGCGACACCGACGGCTCGCAGGCGACGCGAAGCCAGATCTGCGGAACCCCCGAAGGGATCGATCAGCGTGTCGGTGTCGGGCGCGTACGCGATGGCGTTGACCGTGAAGTCGCGGCGCGCGAGATCGTCCTCGATGCCCTCCACGAAGAAGACCTCGTCGGGTCGCCGTCCGTCCGAATAGGCGCCTTCACCCCTGAGGGTGGTGACCTCGTACTGGTTGCCGGAGAGCAGGACCGTCACCGTGCCGTGAGCGATGCCCGTCGGGATCACCTTGCGGAAGACGTCGCGGACCTGCTCGGGTCGCGCGCTCGTCGCCACATCCCAATCATTGACCGTCAGGCCGAGCAGAAGGTCGCGAATGCAACCGCCGACGATCCACGCGCCGTGACCCGCTGCCTCGAGGCGACGACAGAGGTCGCGCACCTGGCCAGGGATCTGGTCGTGGGGAATGCGGGTCGCGGACATGCAGCGACGCATAGCCAATGAGGGAGATTCGCGCCACATCGGGGCGTCGAGGGCTCCTTCTTTTGCGGCGCCCTACTCTTCGGACAGCGGGTTGTTCGCGCCTGGATGGGTCGCTTCGCCCTCGAGCGGTGGCAGCGCGTACGCCTCGGCGGCGCGCAGGCGTTCGCGAATGGTGTCAGCGCGCGTCCGCAGCTGCATCACTTCGTGCACCTTCATGGGATTCGTCCGCCCCTCCTCCGTCTTCTCGAGGAAGGCGGCGTAGGAGTCGAGGGAGTGGGCCAACTCGATGTCGTTGCCCAGCTCTCCGAAGAGGGCGACGGATCGCTCGAAAGCGTCCTTGGCACGGACGTGCTCCTCCCCACCCCAGCCCGCGGCGCCGGCGATCTCGCCGAAGGTGCGCTGCGCGACACCCAGGAAGGGCTTCGCGCCCGCGCTCTCGAAGAGCTCGATGGAGCGCGAGATGTACTCACGCGCGTTGCCGAACTCGTGGACCAACATGTTGGCCTTGGCGAGACCGCGGAGGATCTCTCCCTCTAGGATGCGGTCACCCAAGGAGCTCGATAGCGCCTCGGCCCTCTCCAGCACCTCGATGGCCTGCTGTGGACGCTCGAGGCGATAGTGCGACTCACCCAGGTTGGTCAGAATCACCGCCTCGCGCATGCGGTCTCCGACCTCGCGCGCCACGCGCAGCGCCTCCTCGTAGACCTCGATCGCGCGCTCGTGAGCGCCGTCGTCCTGGTGGATCGTGCCGAGGTTGTTGAGGGTCTGCGCGATGCCGGGGCGGTCTCCGATCTCCTGCCGCAGCAGGAGCGCCTCCTCGAAAGCTCGCTGCGCTTCGGAGAAGCGACCGGAGTCCTGATAGACGAGTCCCAGGTTGTTCTGGCTCAGCGCGATCGAGCGCACGTCGTCGAGTTCGCGTCGCAGCTCGAGCGCCTTCAGCATGAAGCGTTCGGCGGAGGAGTAGTCGCCCCGCATCCAGTGCACCTTGCCGATGTCGTCCAGGGACGACGCCTGGCCCCGGCGATCCCCGTCCGCGTCGAAGAGCGCGTGACCCGTGCCCAGATGACGCATCGCCTGGTCGAGGTGGCCTATGGCTCGGTAGAGGCGCCCGATGCGGTTGTGCGCGGCGCCGCCCTTGGCCTTCAGGTCTAGGCACCAGGCCATGGTCAGCATCTCTCCGAAGGCGCTCAGCGCTTCGTCGTTGCGTCCCGCGAGCTGGAGCACGTCGCCGTAGTGGTGCAGAGCCTCCACGCGAATGCGCGGATCGGCGTCGCCCAGGAGTTCGAGGCCACGCGCGTAGTACTCACTCGCCTTCGCGTTGGCGTAGCGGGCGCGCGCCCTGTCACCCGCGGAGACGTAATAGCGGGCCGCGCGATCCGGAGCGCCGCCCTCTTCGAAATGCTGCGCCAACATCTCGATGTGCGCCTCGGCATCTTCCTCGCCGTGGAACTCGAGCCACTCGCCCACGCGTCGATGAAGCGTGCGCATGCGGGAGCGATTCGTCAGCCGATAGAGCGTCTCTCGCTCGAGGTTGTGCTTGAAGGCGTATTCGCGCTCGCCAGGGATTGACGAGTCCGGGAGGGGGAGCACGTAGTCTCGGTCGGCCAGGGTCTCGAGCAGCTGCTCGTACTCCGACACCACGGTGTCGTGGCCGCCCCATAGATCCGGGGGCTTCTGGCCGTCACGACTCAAGGCCACCAGGGCGCCGAGCCAGAACACGCCACCCATGGCGGCGGCCTTCTCCAGCAGGAGGCGCTCCGCGGGAGTGAGCGAGGCGATGCGGGCGCTGATCGCGTCCTCGACCGTGAGTGGCAGATGCGCATCGTCCAGCTTCTGGAGATCAACGCTCCAGGTCGCATCCTCCTCGACGCGCAGGACACCGGCGTCGAAGAAGGCGCGGAGCATTTCCTGGAGCAGGTAGGGGCTGCCGCCCGCCATATCGACCGCCGCGTCGATCAACTCCGCCGGAGGGTCACCGGTCTTGTCGAGCAGCTTCAGCATCAACTGCGCCGCATCGTCGGGCGTGAGCGGCGACAGCTCGAGGCGCGTGTGCGCCTCGTTGCGTTCGAGCCAGTCCGCACAGCGAGCCAGCAGCTCCGGCCTCGCGGTGGCCACGATCAGCACGGGGCACCCTCGGAGAGATGCGGTCAGATAGCGCAGGAGGTCGAGGGAATCGTCGTGTGCCCAGTGCAGATCCTCGAAGGCGAGCACCATGGGGCGTTCGCGGGCGTCGAGTTCGAGAAAGCGTCGGAGCACGGCCCGGCCAACCACGGAGGCCTGGGCAGGGTCTTCTTCGAGGGCTTCGACGAAGGGCGTCCCCTCCAGCTCGAGACCTAGGAATGCCCCGAGATAGTGGACGAATTCGTCGACACGCCGGTCCCCCAGAGCCTCCTCGACCATGGCGCGAAAGCTCGCACGGGCGGAAGCGCCGTCGGCACCTTCGAGGATCCCGAAGCGGGCTCGGAGGATGCGCGAGAAGACTCCCAAGGAGGAACCGCTCTCCTGGCAGGCGGCCCGATAAATGCGCACGCGCCGCTCTCGTTCGGAGACGCGGCTGACGAATTCATGCAGCAGGCGGCTCTTTCCGATGCCAGGTCCGCCGATAATGGTCACGACCTGCGGCTCACCGCTGGAGAGCGCGCGTGCCAGCGCGTCGTCCAGCTCGCGCAGTTCGCGGCCGCGACCGACCAAGGGGGTACGAATCGTGGCACCGGGCACCCCCAGTGCCCGAATTGCGGAATTAGTCATGTCTAGGATCCCTCGGCAAAGAGCCGCGCTCTTGGACCGACGCGGAGCGCACGTCAACCGCCAGCCACCCACGGTTGCACAGCATCGCACAACTCGCCGGCCTCGCGCAGCTAGATCCAGCAGATGTGTTCGGAGCGGCGATGATGTCCGAGGGTCTAGCGTGAGTTTACCGCGGCGCGAGAGCTTCGTCGCTGCTCGCGCAGCGTAGCACGCGAATTTCTCCCGTAATCACAAGGACTTGGCTTGCGTACAGGCACGCGTACGGGCGCCTGTACCCGTATAGCAAACAACCATGCTTGCACGTCCTGGCGGATGCGTGTGATGGAGCCAGAAGTTGGCTACCATCGGCTGTGATTATCGTGGTTCGAGGTATCGTTTGACGCTGCCATGCAGGTGATGTATAGCAAATAGAATGGCAAGCCTCCAAACCGTCCGGGTGAAGGGACATACGTACTACCGGCTCGTCACCAGCCGGCGCATCAACGGCAAGCCCACTCCCGTGGTGCTCGCCTACCTTGGCAAGGCCGACGACATCCTGAAGCGCCTGGATGCCGCGGAAGAAGCGCGCGTCCAGTCGTGGTCCCACGGGGCCGTCGCCGCGCTCTACGGGCTTGCGTGCGAAATGCAGGTCGCCGAGGTCATCGACCGCCACCTTGAGACATCGGGGCGGCGGCGACGGCGGCGAGACGAGGCACCCGGGCCCCTCCCGCCGAAGACCAACGACGGCCTAACCGTGGGCCAGTCGTTGACGCTGGTCGCCATCGGTAGAGCCTGCCATGCCACCAGCAAGGCCCGCTTCGCGGAGTGGGCCAGGACCACAACGCTGGGAAGCCTCGCCGGTGTGGACGTGGACCGTCTGACCAGCCAGCACTTCTGGGACCAGATGGACCAGCTTCCCGTGCCGCTCATTGAGACCATCGAGCGGGATCTCCTCGCCGATGTCATTCCGCGTTTCGGCATTTCTCTGGATTCGCTGCTGTTCGACGCCACGAACTTCTTCACGTTCATGGCGTCATCCAACCGGCGTTGTGACCTCCCCGCGCGCGGCAAGCAGAAACAGAAGCGCAACGACCTGCGGCAGGTCAGCGTCGCGCTCTTGTGTTCGCGCGAGCACGGGATGCCGCTATGGCACCGCACCTACGGCGGCAACGTCGCCGACGCGACCTGCTTCTCCGACGTGCTCGGCTCACTGCGGCAGCGCATGGTCGACATTCAGCAGGACATCGAATCCCTGACCGTCATCTATGACAAGGGCAACGTGTCGCAGGCCAATCAGCGCCAGGTCGACGAGTCGCAGGTCCACTACGTCTCGGCGCTCACGGTCGCCAGCCAACGCAAGCTCGTTAACGAGGTCAACCCCCTGCTCGCCCCTGTGGAGTTGGCCCCGGGTGAAGCAGTGCCAGCCTATCGCACCCGGCGACGAATCTGGGGAGCCGAGCGCACCGTCGTTGTCCTATGCTCCGAGCGCCTACGCCAGGGCCAGATGGCCGGCGTGATGCAACACGTGCACAAGGCCCGGAAGTGGCTCTCGGAGCAGGCCGTGATCCTCAAACGCGGTAAGCAGCGCAGAGACCGCGCACGCATCGAGCGCGACATCGAGAGTCACCTCAAAGGCAGACAACACCTCTCTGCGCTGCTGCGCTTCAAGCTCACCGGCCAGGATCCCCATCTCGCGCTCACCTATGAATTCGACCAGGCCGCTTTCGACGCATTGGCCCGCGACACGTTCGGGCGCATCGTGTTGATGACCGACCGGCACGACTGGTCCACGGCGCAGATCATCCGCGCCTACCACGGCCAGGCCACTGTCGAGGCCGTCTTCGCTCACCTCAAGGACCCCGAACACATCGCCCTGCGACCGCAACGCCACTGGACCGACCGGAAGCTTCACGTCCACGTCTTCACATGCGTCCTCGGCTTCCTGCTCGCCAACCTGCTCCACCTGCGCGCCCGACGTGCCGGCGCCCCCTACGCCAGCGTCGAGAGCTTGCTTGAGGCCCTGGGACGTGTGCGCAGGAGCATGATCGTCCGCCGCCCTGCTCGCACCGGCAAACGCGCCGAGCGCATCACCTACCAACTCGAGGAGATCGAACCCGAGATCGCCCCGCTGCTTCCGCTCCTTGGCGTCACCGGTTAGTCTATACACCCGTTATCAGTATTTTCTATTTATTTCAAACAGATGCAGATATTTGGAGGGGTGCCGCGGTAAACTCACGCTAGTAGAGCCAGACGCCCGTTGTGCAGGAAGCGAGGCCCGCCACGACGCAGCCTTCTCGCAGACCGCAAATGTCTTGATCCCAATGTTCCCAGGGTCACCTCGTGGAGGTAGCCATCCATGGTGGCGTGCCCACTCGAGCCCGCGTTGGCGGGTGCAGATTGGTGACCCCGCGTTGGCGTCTACCTTCAAATGACGACAGCCAAGCCCTCGGCGGACCAGACGTCGTGCGCCGCGGACGCTCGAGACGCGTCGATGCGCGGGCTCCCGTATTGTGGGCTGCTGCGAAGTGCGATGGAGGTGTCGTCTTCAGATG
>JAACVI010000064.1 GCA_009992505.1 Myxococcales bacterium | reverse complement strand
GTACCTGGTGTGCGAAGGTCAGGACGGGCTCTACCTGCTCGACCAACACGCCGCCGACGAGCGCGTGCGCTACCACGGCCTGCGCGAGGCCTACGCGGCTCGACGCGTCACCACCCAACGACTGCTCTTCCCGGAGCGGGTGGAGTTGGCGGCGCAGGAGGCGGCGCTGATCTCGGAGCGATCCGATGAGCTGCTCGCCTTGGGCCTCGAGGTCAGTCTGCTCGGCGCCCACACGGCCGCGATCCACAGCGTCCCGACCCTGGTGAAGCGCGCGGCGCCCGAGCGCTTGCTGCGGGACGTGCTGGACGAGCTCAGCCTCGAAGGCGGGCGCGCCTTCGGTGACGCCATCGACACGGCGCTCGCGACCATGGCTTGTCATGGCGCGATCCGCGGCGGCGACGCGCTCTCACCCGAGGAGGGTCGCGCGCTGCTGATGGCGCTCGACGCGATCCCCGAATTCGCGGGGCATTGTCCGCACGGTCGACCCGTGATCCACCGACTCGGCTGGCGCGAGCTCGGCCACCGCCTGGGCCGATGACGACGCTCGAACAGCTGACTTCAGCGAGCCTCGGCGCGCGCATCGTGGTCATCGCCGGGCCCACAGCCACCGGCAAGACGGTTGCGGGCTTGAGGCTCGCGCGCGCGCTCGGTGGTGAGCTCGTGGGCGCGGACAGCGTGCAGGTCTATCGCGGCTTCGACCTGGGCTCGGCCAAACCGACCGCAGCAGAGCTCGGAGGCGTGCCCCATCACCTGATCGACGTGCTCGATCCCGAGGAGGAGATCGACGCGCAGCGCTTCGCGGATCTGGCCGACGCTTCGATCGCAAGAATCGTGGCCCGCGGCCGGCTGCCGATCGTGGTCGGCGGCACCGGCTTGTGGGTCCGCGCGCTGCTGCGCGGCCTGGTCGAGTTGCCCCCCGTCGACCGCGCCCTGCGGGCTCGGCTCGAGGAAGAGGTGCGCTCCCTGGGCTCCCCCGCGCTGCACGCGCGCCTGAGCGAGATCGATCCCCTGGCCGCGGGGAAGGTGCACGCGAACGACGCGCTGCGCATCGTGCGTGCGCTCGAGGTGAACGAGCAGACGGGCGTGCCCCTCGGGGAGCTGAGACGCCAACACGCCCTGGGCGCCGATCGCTACCAGGCTCTGTTCTGCGTGGTGGATTTGCCGCGAGACGAGCTCTCGGCGCGCATCGAAGCGCGCGCCAATCAGATGCTCGAGGCGGGCTGGGTCGAGGAGGTGCGGGAGCTGCTCGCGCGCCACGGCCCCACGACGCGCGCCCTCGGCGCCGTCGGCTACCGCGAGATCGTGACTCACCTCGAGCGCGGGGAGCCGATCGAGGAGACGCGCATGCACGTGGTCTCGGCCACGCGACGCTACGCCCGGCATCAGCGCACATGGTTCCGCGGCGAGCCCGGCGTGAACCTGCGCCTGACGTCGGAAGAGCTCACCCCCGAGCGCGTCGAGCGCGAGCTGTCGCCGTAGCGTACGGCCGCGACCATCCTGCGAGCAGGACCTCCGTTGACACACGCCCGGCGAATCGTGCCATACTGCGGCGGAATTCTTCCTGAATCATCCCTCGAAGCCTCACCCCGAGCCACATTTGCCGCAGGCCAACGCAACGGCGACCCCTCCGCCGCCCCCGATCCCCGCCGACGCCGTTCCTGAAGAGGAGATGCCGAAGCGCTTCGGGAAGTACACGCTGATCCGCCGTATCGCCCTCGGGGGCATGGCCGAGCTCTTCCTCGCGCTGCAGAAGTCGATGGCCGGCTTCGAGAAGCTGATCGTCGTCAAGCGCATCCTGCCGAAGCTCGCGAAGGACGAGGAGTTTATCCAGATGCTGCTCAGCGAGGCCCGCATCGCGGCCACGCTCAGCCACCCGAACATCGCCCACATCTACGACGTGGGCGTGTCGGAGGATCGCTACTACATCGCCATGGAGCACGTCCACGGCGAGGACCTGCGCTCCATCGTGCGCCAGATGAAGATCAAGGGCGTGCGCTCCTTCCCGCTCGAGCACACGCTGGCCATCGTGCTTGGCTGCGCCAAGGGCCTGGCGTACGCGCACGAGCGTCGCGACATGAACGGCGAGCCGATGCACATCGTGCACCGCGACGTCAGCCCGCAGAACGCGCTCGTCACCTTCACGGGTGACGTGAAGCTGGTGGACTTCGGCATCGCCAAGGCCGGCCAGGGCGTGGAAGACACCAAGGCCGGTCAGCTCAAGGGCAAGGTGCCCTACATGAGCCCGGAGCAGGCGCAGGGCCTCGAGCTCGACGCCCGCAGCGACATCTTCTCCCTGGGCGTGATGCTCTTCGAGCTGTGCACGGGCAAGCGACTGTTCCGCGGCGCGAGCGAGTTCGAGACGCTCAAGAAGATCGTCGATGGGCCCTACCCGGCCCCGCGCGACATCAACCCGAACCTCTCGCTGCGGCTCGAGCGCATCATCCTCAAGTCCCTCGAGCGCAATCCGAACGAGCGCTACGCCTCCGCGCGCGACATGCAGTCGGATCTCGAGGCCTACATCCGCGACGAGCAGCTGGCCGTCAGCACCCTCTCCCTCGGCGAGTGGATGCAGGATCTGTTCAAGGAGAAGCTCGCCCAGCAGAAGCGCATGCTGCAGGAGGGCCGCGAGCTGGCCGAGGTGATCGCCGAACAGATCGCCGAGGAGGAGCGCCTCAGCCTGACCGGCACGGGCATCCGCACCAAGCCCGCGAGTCGCATCCCCTGGGTGATCGCCCTGGTCGCAGCGCTGAGCGCCCTGGGCGTGGCGGGCTACCTGCTGACGCGGCCCAAGCCCATCGCCGCGCGCGTCGGCCCGGGCGTGATCCAGGTGAGCTCGACGCCGCCCGGCGCGGCCATCTGGTTGGATGGAAACCGGCGCAGCGAACGCACGCCCGCCAGCCTCAGTCACCTGCCGCTCGGGCGCTACGAGCTGAAGGTCACGGCCGACGGCTTCGTGCCGACCACGCAGACGATCCAGCTGACCCAGGCCACGCCCCACGCCGCGGCGAGCCTGACCCTCGAGCGACCGACGGCCGCGTCCTACGGCGTCCTGCAGCTGCGCAGCGTCCCGCCGGGCGCACACATCCTGCTCGACGGACAGGACACGCAGCTCACGACCCCCGCGACGGTTCCCGAGATCGTGCCTGGAGAGGAGCATCAGGTAGCGCTGGCCCTCGACGGGTACGTCACCAAGACCTTCCCCATCAGGCTCACGGCGGGTCAGGTCGCGGAGCAGGCCCACGAGCTCGAGCGCGCGCCCCTCGGCCCCGACGAAGCCATCCTTCACCTCGTGACCGATCCGGCGATCGCACACCTCGAGCTGGGCGGAGAACGTCACGAAGAGGGCAGCCCCTTCGAGATCCGCGTGCCGGCGCGCACCTATCGCCTGGTGCTCACCAAGACGGGCTTCCGTCGCATCGAGCGCAGCGTCATCTTGCCCGGCGGAGAGGTCACGGAGCTGTCCATCACGATGGAGCGCGCGCCCGTGCACGACGGGCCCCCGCCCAGCATGAACACGGCGCCCAGCGGGCCCGGCGCGCTGACCTTCGACGCACGGCCTTGGTGCAACGTGTCCATCGACGGCCATCGCGTGGGGCAGACGCCGATCGTGAACCGCAGCCTGCCCTCGGGTCGTCACCACGTCTCGTGTGTGAACCCGGAGCTCAACGTGACGCGCAACGTCACGGTGGACATCAGCCCCGGCCAGACGACTCGTCAGCGCATCACACTGCCATGAACGACGCGACAGCGGCCGAGGGCTCCGGCCCCTGGCCCGCCTGGCCGTGGCTCGTGCTCGCCGCGGGCTGGCTCTTGTGGCGAACGCAGTCCGGTCCCGGGGTCTGGGATGCGGGTGAGCTGGTCGCGGCCGCCGTGACGCTCGGTGGCTCCCATCCGCCCGGCCAACCTCTCCATGCGCTCCTGGGCTACGCCGTCAGCCTCGTGCCTCTGGGCAGCATGACCCTGCGCGTAGCCTGGCTGAGCGCCCTGGGGGAGCTGGGCGCGGCCTGGCTGATGGTGCAGACGACACGCCGCGTCTTCGCCCTGCGCTGGAACACAAAAGGCCACTTCATGAGCGAGCTCGCCGCGCACGTCGCCGGCATCTCCTGCCTGCTCGCGGCGCCGATGTGGCGACAGGCGAGCCGCGTCGAGGTCTACGGCCTGGGGCTGCTGCTCTTCGTGGCCTCCCTCGAGCGCATGCTGGCGTGGATCGACGGATCGCGTCGGGCTCTGCGCGAGGCGGCGCTCTGGGCAGGGCTGGCCGCCGCCGTTCACCCGCCCCACGCCCTGGCCGCGGTGGCCGTGGGCGCGGTGTTCCTGCTGGCGCTGCGTCGCCAGGCCCTGCCCCACGCGCGCGGCCTGCTCTGGGCCACGGTGGCCTTCCTGTTCGGCCTCTCGTGCTACGTCTACCTCCCGCTGCGGGCGTGGGCCGGCGCCACCCTCTGGGGTGATCCCACCACCCTGTCCGGTTTCCTGAGCTACGTGAGCGCGGCGGCCTACCGAGGCAACCTCGGTAGCGGCGACGCGCAACGCCTCGAGGTAGTGGGCTACATGCTCTCTGTCGCCGGCCCCGCCGCCATCACAGGCGCCGCGCTGCTCCTCGCCATCGCCCTGACGGGTCGGCGCGACACACCGCGAGAGACCTGGGCCCTGGTGCTCCTGCCCGTGGCCGCCGCCTCCGCCGGCCTGCTGCAGGCGCTCCAGATCGCGAACCCGGACAACGTCGCCTACGACGCGCCCGCTGTCGCGGCGCTGATCGCCGTGGGCGCGGCCACGCTCGCGGGGCTCCCGCTCACGCGCTATCGCGAGAGCGTGCTGGGTCTCGCCTTGCTCTCCTTCTTGGCCGTGCCCGTGCTGCGCGCGGATCTCGAGAGCAGCGGACGCGCGGATGACCCGGCCCTGGAGACGCTGGCAGGAGAGCTCACGGACGTGCCCCCGCCGCGGGCCCTGGTCGTGCTGCGCCACGACTTCGCCGGCTCGGCCTTCATGCTGGCGCGCGCTGCCGACGGCGCGCGACCGGACGTGGCGCTCTTGATCGAAGGCCTCGCGACCTCGAGCTGGCATTGGCGCAGCCTGCGATCCCACCCGCTCTTCGACGGGCTCCCGGTGCGTGGGCGGGCCAGAGACCCGCGAGACGCCTGGGTGAACGGCGCCGTGGTGCGGGCGGCCGGACAGGTGGCTGTCGTCAGCGAGGACGACGGGCCCTTGGCCGAGCGCGGCGCGGTGGCGGGTCCGTACCTCGCGATCGCCGCGAGCGCGGACGAGGCCCCGACCCCACGCTGGACGAGCTGCTTCGCCGAGCGCCTGGAGCCCGAGCTCGGACGCGAGGCGGCGGCTGCCTCGGCCTCGGACGCGGACGTCGTCGCGGGCGTGCTGCGCCAGGAGGCACTGACCCGCGCACGCAGGCTCCTGGCTCGCCGCCTGCCGGAGCCTGCTGGCGTCGCCTACCGACGCGCCCTCACCTCCTTGCCCGAGCGCATGCGCGCGATCGTCGACCACCTGGGAGCACCGCGCATGTCCGCCCCACCCGTGATCCGCGACCCCACGGCCATGCTGCCCAGCGCAGGCGACGCCGTGCGCGAGGCGGCCACCTCCGTGCTGGTCGCGGGGGATCCGGTGCAGGCGCTGCAGCTTCTCGAGTGGGGCGAGCAACACGGCGACGCGCGCTCTCTGTTGCAGTTCGCGGTCTTCGAGTGGGCGCGGGGGGCCATCCCCGAGGCGCGGGCCGCACTCGAGGCCTTCGAGACCGCGGCGCCCGCGCTGCGCGCCGAAGGCGACGACCTGCGCGAGCAGCTCGACCACCCGCCCGCGCCGAGCTCGGACGGAAGCGGCGAATGAGCGCGCGCCAGAAGCTGTGGTTGCGCGTGGTCGCGACACTGCTGGCGTTGGCGCTCTTCACGGCGCTGACGCCGCTGAGCCTGGACGCCCTGCGCGCTGCCCTGACCCGCCTCTCGGGCCTCGCCCTCGGCGGCGCGCTCTTGCTCGGGCTGCTCAACTTCGGCGTAGGCGCCGTGCGCTGGCGCCAGCTCTTCCTGGCCTTCGGCGCCACGACTCTGCCCCCCACCTCGAGGCTGGCGCGTCTGCACCTCGAGGGCGCCTTCTACAACACCTTCCTGCCCGCGAACGTCGGCGGTGATCTGCTGCGTGCCCACGTCACCCGAGATGCCTTCGAGCATCGCGGTGGCGCGTGGCTGGTCGTGGCGCTCGAGCGCGTCTTCGGGCTCGCGGGGCTGTTCCTGGTGGCCGGCCTGCTACAGACGATTCACCCCGTGGGGGGAACGGGTGAGGGCATGATGTTCGGCCTCGTGGGTGTGGCCCTGGGAGGTGTGGCTTTCGCCTGCGCGCTCTCCGCGCGCGCGTTGGGCAAGGTCTTGCCCGGCCGCCTGGGCGCGCTCCTGCGTGGGCTGCCCAAGCTCAGTCGCCCCGCCAGGTTGGTGCCGGTCGTCCTGCTCTCGCTCATGACGCACTCCCTCGTGGCGCTGAGCGGCGCGCTGCTGCTCCACTCCATCGCGCCGTCGGTGTCGAGCTGGGACGTGATGGTGCTCGTGCCTCTGGCCATGGCCGCGACCTACGCGCCCACGCTCGCCGGCCTGGGCGCGCGGGAGGCCGCCTTCGTGGTGCTGCTGGGACTCGCGGGCGTGAGCGCGGACGCCGCCACGGCCGCTTCGTTGGGCATGCTCGCCGTCCAGATCGGGCTCGCGAGCATCGGAGGCCTGCTGCACCTCGCTCCCCACGGCGAGGGCGCGTGATAGCATCCGCCCATGCGTCGCACGAGTCATGGCACAGGACGTTTCATGCTCGAGGATCTGGCCTCCTGCGGTGACGGCTGCGTCTTCGAAGAGGGCGTGCGCATCTTCCATCCGGAGCGCGTGCATCTGGGTGCCGATGTCTACGTGGGCCACGACACGATCCTGAAGGGCTACCACGCAGGTGATCTGGTGATCGGCGACGGCACATGGATCGGCCAGCAGTGCTTCCTGCATTCGGCCGGCGGCATCACCCTCGGGCGCAACGTGGGCGTCGGTCCCGGCGTGCGCATCCTGACCAGCGTGCATCGCGAGGCGGGACGCAGCGTGCCCATCCTGCACGCGCCGCTGACCTTCGCCGCCGTGGTGGTCGAGGACGACGCCGACCTGGGCGTGGGCTCCATCCTGCTGCCCGGGGTGCGCGTTGGACGTGGCGCGCAAGTGGGCGCGGGCGCCGTGGTCGCGGAGGACGTGCCGGCCTACGCCATCGTCGCCGGCGTGCCCGCGCGCGTACTCAGGGAGCGGCCCGAATGACGAACCTCCGGGGCGCGGAGCTCAGCGTCCTCGTGCTGGCCTACGAGGAGCAAGAGAACGTCGGGCCCGTGCTGCTCGAGCTCTGCCAATGGCTCGACCGACACGAGCCCGGCGCCGAGATCGTGTTCGTGGACGACGGATCGAGAGACGCGACCCTGGACCGCGCCCGTGAGTCGCTGAGCGGCAGGCGCGCGCGCTTCGTCCGGCATGAGAAGAACCGCGGCATGGGCGCTGGCATCAAGAGCGGCGCCGCCGTGGCCTCGGGCGAGCTGCTCACCTTCCTGCCCGCCGACGGTCAGGTCCCGCCAGAGGCCATCGGCGCGCTGCGAGAGGGCGCTCGAGAGGCTGGGGTCGACATCGTCTTCTCCGTCTACACCAGCCGCCGCGACGGCTTGCTGCGCAAGGTGCTGTCGCTGGGCGTGCGCTCTCTCATCCTGCTCTTGCATCACGATCTGCCGGACAGCGACGGCCCCTACCTCGTGCCGCGCTCGCTGGTGGATCCGCGCCAGCTCACGCCCGACAGCTTCTTCCTGAACTTCGAGCTGCCGCTGCGCGTGCACGCCGCCGGCCTCCCGCACACCGTGGTCGAGGTGCCCTGTCGACCCCGACGCGCGGGCGTGAGCAAGACGGCCGCGTTGGGCAAGGTACGCACGGTGGCGGCGGATCTGCTCGACCTGCGGCGCCGACGGGATCGCGACGCGCTCGCCCGCATCCTGGGCCGGCGCCACTGAGACGGACGCGCCGCGAGCTGCGAAGGCTGCGCAAAAAATCGTCTCGAAATGGCGCCCCCGGAGGTTAGCCTCTCGCCATGCTCGACCTCGATCGCATGCCGGCCGTCGCCGGTCGCTTCTATCCCGCCGACGCGGCTCCGCTCTACGCGGAGGTCGACGCCTTGCTCGCCGCGGACGGCGCGGAGGAGTCGGACGCCCTGATGGTCGTGGCCCCCCACGCCGGCTACATGTACAGCGGCGCCGTCGCGGGCGCTGCCTACGCGCGCGTGCGCGTGCCCTCCACCGTCGTCGTTTTGGGCCCCAACCACACGGGCCTCGGGTCGCGCGCGGCCATCGTCACCCGCGGCAACTTCCGAATCCCGGGCGCGAGCCTGCCCATCGACGCGTCCGTCGCGGAGGAGATCCGCGGCAACGGCCTGCTCACGGACGATCCCCGAGCCCACACCCTCGAGCACAGCATCGAGGTTCAGCTGCCCTTCCTCGTGCGCAAGAACCCGACGGTGCGCATTGTGCCCATCTGCCTCGCGAGCATGAGCTACGCCTCGTGCGCGCGCATCGGCATGGCCATCGCGGACGTGGTCGAGAGCCATGGCCGCGAGGTGCTGCTCGTGGCCTCGACGGACATGAGCCACTACATCGGCGCGGAGCAGGCGCGTAAACTGGACCATCACGCCCTCGAGCACGTCGTGGGGCTCGACCCGGAGGGTCTGTACGAGACGGTGACGCGCGAGGGCCTGACCATGTGCGGCTTCATCCCCACCACCATCGCCCTGTGCGCGGCCAAGGCGCTGGGCGCCCACAGCGCCGAGCTCGTGCGCTACGCCAACTCCGGCGACGTGTCGGGAGACAACGACCGCGTCGTGGGCTACGCCGGCCTCGTCATTCGCTGATCACCCGGCGCGTCCTCGGCCCGCGCGAGACCAGGACCCCGCGGACGTCCGTCGCTGGCGTCGATGGCGAGCTCGGCAGCGAGTCGGAGACGTCCACGGAGCGTCGAGCGGGGGATGCCCAGGGCGCGCGCCGCGGCCGAGACGTTGCCGTCGTAGGACGCGACGATCTCGGCGACGTGCGTGTAGCCGAGCTCCGTCGCGTCCTGGCCCGGCGCGCGGCTCAAGAGGGGCAGGAGCGCGTCCGCGTCGACCACACCGTCGGAGCAGCGTGTGGCGGCGACGCAGATGACGTTGCGCAGCTCGCGCACGTTGCCCGGCCACCCGTGGTGCAGGAGCAGGGGCACCACGTCTCGACCGAGTCGGCGCGGTCCCAGCTCCGGGCGCAGCTGCTCGAGGAAATGCTCCGCCAGCGCGACAACGTCCTTCGAACGCGTGCGCAGCGGCGGCACCTCGAGCACGAGCCGCGCGATCCGGTAGTAGAGATCCATGCGAAACGAGCCCGCTTCGACCAGCGCGCGCAGATCGCGATGGGTGGCGCAGACGAGGCGCACGTCCACGGGGATCTCCGTCTCACCCCCGACGCGACAGACGTGCCAGGTCTCGAGCACGCGCAGCAGCTGGGCCTGCGAGCGCAGGGAGAGCTCGCCCACCTCGTCGAGGAAGAGCGTCCCGCCCGACGCGCGCTCGAAGAAGCCCTTGTGCACGCGCTCGGCGCCGGTGAAGGCGCCCCTCTCGTGGCCGAAGAGCTCGCTCTCGAGCAGCTGATCGGGCAGCCCACCCGCGTTGGCGACGACCAGGGGCCCACCCCGACCCGCGGCGTGGATCAGGCGCGCCAAGCCCTCCTTGCCCGAACCCGTCTCGCCATGGATGAGCACGGGCCACTCGAGCTGGGCGAAGCGACGCGCCTCCGCCAGCGTGCCGATCATCACGGACGACCGCGCCACCATGCGCTCGGCGGCGGGCTCGATCGTCTCCGCCTCCAGACAGACCTCCGTGCGACCCAGGCGAAGCCGCGAGCCGACGGGCACACGCGCCACACCCACGCGCAGCCCGGCCAGCCACGTCCCGTTGCGACTCTCGAGATCGCGCACGAGGCATCCGCCCGCCAGCGGTTCGAAGCGGCAATGATGTCGGCTCACGGCGCGATCGCGCAGCACCAGATCGTTGTCCTCGGCGCTGCCCACGCTGATCGGCCGCGCGCCCACACGCCGACGTACGCGCTCGGGGCCCTTCCCGATCCAGAGCACGAGCGATTGGGAGCGCAGCTCCGGCACGGGCACGGAGTCCGTGCACGCATCGTCCAGGCATTGCGGCTCCGCTTCGGCGACGCGAAGACGCAGCTGGTATCCGAAGCCGAGCGAGACGGGGCGCGTCGACAGCACGCGCGCGGACGAGAGGCGACCGTCCGAGCGCACGCGACGCAGGCTGACGTGCAGCGCGCCCGGCTCGAGCAGCGCCGCGCGTGGACGCAGCTCGGCGTCGGGGATGACCACGTCGCAGGAGGGAGCGCTGCCGAGATCGAGCGGTCGATCGCGCAGGACGAGGGTGCGAAGGAGCTCTCCACGGTGGCGGAGCTCGACCAAGTGCCGGAGCGAATCCATGGCAACTTATCGCCGCCACTTCAGCGCGGTTGCGCGCATTTCCTCGCACCGGGCGCGCTGGCATGGGGCGCGTGGGGGCCCTCCATCGGCCCTTTTCAGGCGGCGTGAGCGGGCACAGGACGACGCTTGCAGGCGCCATCGGGCGCGGCTAAGGTCCGGCCACCGTGGACTCCTCCCTCGCCTCGACCGCGCTCTACGAACAACACCGCTCACTGGGAGCACGCCTCGTACCCTTCGCGGGCTATCAGATGCCCGTTCAGTACGAAGGCATCGTCGCCGAGCACACGGCGGTGCGCGAACGCGTCGGCCTGTTCGACGTCTCGCACATGGGCGAGCTCTTCCTGACGGGCCCGAACGCCCTGGGCTTCGTCGACTCGCTGGTGAGCAACGCGGTCCACGCCATGCCCGTGGGTCGCGCGCTCTACACGGTCTGCGCCAACGAGCGCGGCACCATCCTCGACGACCTGATCATCTACCGCCTGGGGGATGAAGAGGTCCTGGTCATCTGCAACGCGGGCAACCTGGAGAAGATCAGCACCTACTTCGGGGCCAAGGCCGCCGAGGCGGGCGTGCCCTTCGAGGATCGTTCGGCCTCGCTCTCCCTGATGGCCCTCCAGGGTCCCAAGGCCGAGGCGACGCTGCGCGCTGCCGGAGGCGGAGCCTTCGCGGACCTCGGCACCTTCCATATCCTCCGAGGCGAGCTTTCGGGCGTGCCGACGATCGCCGCGCGCACCGGCTACACGGGCGAAGACGGCTTCGAGATCTGCGTCCCGAACGAGGGTGCGGTGAAGGTCTGGCGCGCTCTGCTGGCCGCCGGCGCGGAGTTCGGCATCGCCCCCGTGGGCCTCGGAGCCCGCGACACGCTGCGCCTCGAGGCGCGCCTCAGCCTGTACGGCAACGACATCGACGAGACCACGAATGCCTACGAGGCAGGCCTCGCGTGGGTGGTGAAGCTCGACGGCCCCGACTTCGTCGGCAAGCAGGCGCTGGCCAAGATCAAGGCCGAGGGCGTGCATCGCAAGCTGGTCGGATTCGAGATGCGTGGGCGCGGCATCGCCCGCCACGGCTACCCCTTCGTGGACGAAGCGGGCGCAGAGATCGGCATCGTCACGAGCGGTTCGCCATCTCCGACCTTGAAGAAGAACATCGGCCTCGGGTATGTGCCCAAGGCGATGAGCCAGGTAGGGACGCCCTTGAGGGTCCTGATCCGAGGCAAGGCGATCGAAGCCGAGGTGGTGAAGACGCCGTTCTACAAGCGGGCGAAGTGAGCGGAGAGTCATGTCTCAGGTTCCGACGGATCTCAGGTACACGAAGGATCACGAGTGGGCGCGCCCGGAAGGCAAGCTCATCCGGGTTGGCGTGACCGCGTACGCAGTCGAGCAGCTGGGTGACGTCACCCTGATCGACCTTCCCCCCACGGGCTCGGACCTGCAGGTCCAAGAACGCTTCGGCGACATCGAGTCGGTGAAGACGGTGAGCGAGGTCTTCGCACCCGTCAGCGGCGAAGTGGTCGAGGTCAACACCGACCTCGAGGAGAGCCCCGAGCTGGTCAACGAAGGCCCCTACGACAAGGGCTGGCTGATCCTGGTCAGGCCGTCCGAGCCGGGCGAATTCGAGCGCTTGATGGACGCCCGCACCTACGAAGACTACCTGGGCAGCCTCGAAGGCTGAGCCAAGGAGCATCCCCGATGCGCTACCTGCCGCATACCGAAGAGGAGATTCAGTCGATGCTCGAGCGCATTGGCGTCTCGTCCATCGACGATCTCTTCTCCCCCATCCCCGAGGCCGGTCGCCTGGGGCGGACCCTCGATCTGCCCGAGGCCATGGACGAGGCGAGCCTGATGGCCCACCTCGACGAGCTCGCGGGGCAGAACGGGGCGGCGAGAACGCTGAGCTTCCTCGGCGCCGGCATGTACGACCACCACATCCCGCCCGCGGTGGATCAGCTGCTCTTGCGCAGCGAGTTCTACACGGCCTACACGCCCTATCAGCCCGAGCTCTCGCAGGGCACGCTGCAGGCGACCTTCGAGTTCCAGACCCTGGTCTCCCAGCTCTACGGCATGGAGGTGGCCAACTCCTCGATGTACGACGGCGCCAGCGCCATGGCCGAGGCCGCTCTGATGGCGCGCCGCGTGACCAAGCGCGAAGGCATCGTGCTCGGGGGTGGCATCCACCCCGACTACGCCGAGACGCTGCGGACCTACCTCCGGGCGGACAGCGAGAGCATCCAGGCCATGCCCCTCGACGCGCGCGGCGTCACCGACGTGGCCAGCCTGCGGGCGGCCGTGACGTCCGAGACCGCGGCCGTCATGATCGCGTACCCGAACTTCTTCGGCGCCATCGAGGACCTGCGCCTCGCCGCCGAGATCGCCCACGCGGCGGGCGCCCTCTTGGTGACGGTCACGCCCGAGATCTACGCGCTCTCCGTGCTCGCTCCGCCCGGTGAGCTCGGCGCCGACATCGCGGTCGGCGAAGGCCAGTCCCTGGCCACCGGCGTCAGCTTCGGCGGCCCCGGAGTCGGACTGTTCACGGCGCGGCAAGACTTCGTGCGCCAGCTGCCCGGCCGCCTGGTGGGCGAGACCGTCGACTCCAAGGGACAGCGCGGCTTCGTCCTGACCCTGTCAACGCGCGAGCAGCACATCCGCAGAGCGCGGGCGACCTCGAACATCTGCACCAACCACGCGCTCGTCGCCCTGGCCTTCACCATGCGCACCGCGATGCTGGGCCGACAGGGCTTCGAGGCCGTGGGCCGCGTCTGCCTCAGCCGCACGGAGTACCTGAAGGCGCGCTTGCTCGAGACGGGGCGCTTCTCGCTGCCCTACGCGGCGCCGACCTTCAACGAGTTCGTCGTGCGCCGGAGCGACGGCAAGGCCGCACCTCTGTTGGCGGCGCTCGCCGCACACGGCATCCACGCCGGCGTCGACCTCGCCCGCTTCGATCCCGAGCACGACCGCGATCTGCTGATCGCCGTGACCGAACGACACGCCAAGGCCGACCTCGACCGCTTGGTCGACGCCATGGCCAAGGCCTAGCCCTGCACTCTAGAACACCAGGTTTACGGCGCGGCCGATGAGCCCGTGCGAGAAGTCGATGGGGTCTGGCACGCCGCCGAGGTAGCCCGCGAGGCGTAGCGCCCACAGGCCGAGGAGCAGTGCGGTCAGGCCGATCCACACGGCGTCCGGCACGCGGAAGGGCAAGGGAGGCAGCGGCCGACCCAGGCTACGCGCGGCGCCGCGCACCAGCGTGATGATCACCAGAGGCGCGAAGATCGGCGCCAAGGGGTGCAGGCGCAGCATCTCGCCGATGTGCAGCTGGAGCATGGCGCCGGTCGCGCGCGTGAGCCCGCAACCCGGGCAGTCCACGCCGGTCAGGACGCGAAAGGGGCAGAGGGGGAAGTCCACCCACGCGATCACGGCCAGCAGCAGGAGCGGGAAGAGCGCCGCGAACACTAGGCCGGTCCTGCCCTTGCCAGTCGCCTTGCCAGTCGCCTTGCCAGTCGCCTTGCCAGTCGCCTTGCCAGTCGCCTTGCCAGTCGCCTTGCCAGTCGCCTTGCCAGTCGCCTTGCCAGTCGCCTTGCCAGTCGCCTTGCCAGTCGCCTTGCCAGTCGCCTTGCCAGTCGCCTTGGCCGCGCCCGGCGGGGAAGCGCCAGGGTCTGAGGCGTTCGGAGCGCCAGACACGCTCGGAGCGCTGGATACGGAGACGCCCGACCCCTCGTGGAGGCCGGGCGTGCTCTCAGTCGCGTCGGCGGCGTTCACGCCGTGCTTCAGAACGTCGCGGGAGCTCCGCCAGGGGCTTCCCAGATCTTGTTCAGCTCCTCTTGCATCTTCGAGTAACCGAAGCCGCAGAGGAAGAAGGTCATGAGCAAGAACATCACGCCCTGATCTTCGGCGTTGGCCATGCCGGCGCGCTGCTGCGCTTCCTGGATGAGCTTGCCGTACTTGATCGGCAAGTAATACATGTAGAGGAAGCAGACGAAGCAGAGGCCTACGTCCATCACGGGGTTGAGCTCTTCCTTACCGAGGTAATTCTTGAGCTCCGTGGCCATCGTGTACCACCAGTACCAGCCGTAGAGGCCGCACGTGACGATCACCAGAAGCCATGTGGTCATAGGATTGCGAACTTCACCCTTCATGTCTCAACTCCTCCTGGCGACGGTGGACCTCCGGGAAATCCGGGTGGCACGGCGACCACGAGCATCATACGCGCGCCGTCGGAGCAGGGTCAACGCATTCCACTCGCGCCGATTCCATGGATTCTCGGGACGAGGGCAGTCCTGAGTTTGAGAATTCCAAGGCAGCGACTAGACTTGGCGTCCAAGGAGCAGCGGGCCACGAGGGCGCGCGCGTCAGGACCATCTCCCATGTCATCACCCTGTGAGCGCTGCGGACACCAAAACGCTGACGAGGCGCGCTTCTGCTTGAAGTGTGGCGCCATGGTCGAGCAAGAGGTGGTGGACGCCGCCGACCCCTTGATCGGAAAGATCCTGCTCGGACGCTTCCGCATCCTGCGCGTGCTCGGCGAGGGCGGGATGGGCACCGTCTACCTGGGCAACCAGAAGATGGGCAACGCCACGCGCGAGGTGGCGATCAAGACCTTGCATCCGGAGATGTCGAGCGATCCGCAGCTGGTCGCGCGCTTCCATCGCGAATGCGAGACGGTGATCGAGCTCCACCACCCGAACACGGTGCAGTTCTTCGACTTCGGCGAGATGGAGGACCACACCCTCTTCATCGTCATGGAGTACATCGAGGGCGCGGATCTCGCGCACGTGCTCCAGGAGCAGGGGGTCATCGCCCCGACCCGTGCCGACCGCTTGATCATCCAGATCTGCGGCTCGCTGCACGAGGCCCACGAGCACGGAATCGTGCACCGCGACCTCAAGCCCGAGAACGTGCTGTTGACCGAGCGCGGTGGACAGACCGACTTCGTTAAGGTGCTCGACTTCGGCATCGCCAAGCGCAATGAGGCCGAGGACGACTCCCAGGCCAAGCTCACGAAGCAGGGCATGGTGCTCGGCACGCCGCCCTACATGAGCCCGGAGCAGTTCAGCGGCCAGGAGCTCGATCGCCGCTCGGACATCTACTCCCTCGGCGCCATGACCTACGAGATGGTCACGGGCAGCCTGCCCTTCACGGCGAAGACGCCCTGGGAGTGGGCGACCAAGCACCTGACCTGCGAACCCACGCCCATCGGACAATACCCGGCGGGCGCGACGCTGCCGATCAACAAGCAGAACGCGATCATGCGCGCCCTGTCCAAGTCGCCAGACCACCGCCAGCCCACGGCCCAGGCGTTCATGCAAGAGTTCACGGGCATCGGCGACGCCCAATCCGCGTGGACGATGGCGACCAGCGGCGGCATCAGCGGCGGCGCGACGCCCCCGCCCACGAACTACTCGCAGGCGCCCATCACGCCGCCGCCCACAGGCCCCGCGCCCTTCACCGGCGCGAACCCCACGCCTGCGCCAGGCGTGTATGGCTCGGGTCCCGGAAGCTATGCCTCGGGGCCCAGCGGCTACGGCTCGGGGCCGACGCCCATGGCCAGCATGGATTACGCCACGGGCTCGGCTCCCTCGAGCGGGGGCAGCGCCGGCAAGATCTTGATCGGCCTGGTGCTGGTGCTCTTCGTCCTCGGCGGCGCAGGTGGCGCGGGCATCTGGTGGTACATGAACCGCACGCCGAGCGTGGCGGGCGCGACCCCGAACCTGCCGCCGACCAACCTCGGCGCGGGCACGTCGGTCGCCCCGATGGTGCCCAGCACGCCGATGCAGCCCACCATCCCGACGCCGCCTCCGATGCAGCCGACCACACCCACGGTGGTGGACGCCGGTGTGCGGGCCGTGCCGACGCCGCCCGAGACGCCGCCCGAGACGCCGCCCACCATGGACGACTCCCCGAGCTCGAATGGGCCCTCGGCCGCCGCCCTGGCGCGAGCCCGCGATCTCGTCCAGCAGGGCCAGTCGGCCATCAGCCAGAACGACATCGACGGCGCCGTGCGCGCCCTGAACGAGGCCCAGCGCGCCGTGGGACGCAGCAACAGCGTGCTTCGCCCGCTGCGCACGCAGCTCGGCCAGCGCGCGTCCTTCAAGGTCGGCGTGTTGCTCCAGCAGGGCAACTGCCCGGGCGCCCAGGCGCTCTACCGCAGCCTGCGTGGCGTGGGCGCGGATCGACCGAGCCGCAGCCAGTTCGCGGGCGATTGGTGCCGCGCGCCCTGAGCCTCTGACCGGGGGAGCTGCGACATGCAGGGGCTCCCAGACACGGCAGGTCGAGGATCGCGGCCGTCGGCCTCAGCCGAGGGAGCGATGCTTCGCGCTGCGCAGCTCGATCAGCGCCGCAAAGGCCAGCAGCGCGTCGCGTACGTCGAGGGGACCGCCCTCACGGGCGCGTCGCGTCAGTCGCCGCAGCCAGAGCCAGCGCGCGCCATCGAGACCGAGCAAGGAGAGTGCCAGGGCAGGTTCGGACGCCGGATCCTCGAGCCCGGCCTCGCGTCCCACGCTGACGAGAAGCTCGACGGCCAGCGCCTCGATGCGCAGGATGGCGTCGGCCAGACGACCCTGCCGGATCGCGCCCTCGATGACGCCGAGCTCCTTCGCGCTCTCTGGGAAGAGCGGCGCCCAGCTCGGACCGGTCGGCGCGCTCTCGCTGTGGAGTTCGGTCGGCTGCGGTCGATTCGCCTCGGACGCGGCCAGCGCCGCGACGTCCGCCAGGGCGGGCTCGAAGGCGGGCTCGGGGACGCCGAGGATGCGCTGGCTGAGGCGGCCGAGCTCGTCACTCAGCGAGGTCTCCGCCTTGGCGAAGCGCACGGGCTCGGAGGCATGGGAGACCTGTCCGAAGGTCCCGCGTCGCTCGAGATCGTCGAGCGCGAGACCGAGCAAGGCGTCGAGCGCCGCCATCACGCCCTCGCCGCTCAAGGCGGAGGTGGGAATGGCCGGCGCGGCCAGCGCGTTGAGCGAAGCGTCGAGGCTCGCGACCGGGAGCACGCCCGGCAGGTCGCGCTTGTTGTACTGCAGGACCAGCGGCATGTCCGCGAGTGTTCGCCCCTGTTCCTCCAGGTTTGCCGCAAGATTCTCCAGGCTTTCGAGGTTCGCGTCCTGACGCTCCGCCTGCGAGTCCGCCACGAAGACCACGCCATCGGCTCCGGTGAGGACGAGCTTGCGCGTGGCGTTGAAGTAGACCTGCCCCGGCACCGTGAAGAGCTGAAGGCGCACGTGGTGCCCGCGCAACGACGGCGCCCTCAGGGGCAAGAAGTCGAAGTAGAGCGTGCGGTCCACCGGCGTCGCGAGGCTGACGATCTGACCGCGCGTCTCGGGGGGTGAGGATGCGTGGACGCGCTCGAGGGAGGTGGTCTTCCCGCCCAAGCCCGGACCGTAATACACGAGCTTGACGAGCAGCTCGCGGGTGAGCGGGTTCAGCTGCGACATGGCGCGCCCCGCCTAACCCGCAGCCAGCGATGCCTGGAGGAGGTCAAGACTGGCGGACGAGGTCAATACTCGTCGAGTCCCGAGAGCGCGTCCTCCTGGGGCGGGGTGCCGCCGGAGGACGAGCTCGAGTCGCTGGAGTCGTCGTTGTAGTCGGAGTCGTCGTTGGCGTTCGAGTCGTCGGTCTGCTCGCCGCCGTGGCTGCCCATGCAGCGGGTGGGCTGACCGTTGCGCATGCGGACGCCGTTCCAGGGACCGCCGCCGTCGTGGGCGTCGTCGATGCCCCACTCGCCCTGGAAGTAGTGATCGCCGTCCTGGCCGATGGTGTAGTGGAAGTAGCCGTGTCCGCGGCTGACGCCGGGGCGCCCTTGAACGAGCTCGCGGCGCTCCTCCCACGAGAAGCGCAGGAGGTCACCTTGGACCGTGCCCTGCAGGGTGCCGTGGCGCTCGTTCTTGATGTAGTCGCCCGTGACGTTGGCCCCGGTCTGGCAGATGTGCATTTCGCCGTACTGCGGAGACTGCCACACCCCCGACCAGGTCCCGCCCGTGGGCATGGGGCCGGCGTGCAGGTTGGAGCCTTCGCCGCCACAGCCGAGGGCCAAGGAGACGACGCCCACCAGGAGCATTGCTGGGAAATACCTGTTCATCCGAAAACCTCCGTCGGCGCGACGATAGACCACGGCCGCGAGCTTGGAAAGGCATGCCTGGTCGAGGCAGGCGTCACCGGCCTCGGCGAACGCTTCACGAGACCCGTGGCAGGGCCGGATCGTAGTAGAGCACGCGGTCTCGTCCGGAGCTGAGGGAGTAGAGGTCGGCCAGCTCGGGCGACAGCTCCCGCAGCAGCGCCTCGACCTTGGGCGGGGGCGCGGGGGGCGGACGATGACGACCCGCCTTCGCGCGCACGAGGCGCAGCGCCCGGACGCGCTCGAGGCTCAGGCCGAGTCGCTCCGCGAAGACCTGCCGCACTTCGGCGAGTCCGCCCAGATGATCCACCAGGCCATGGGCGTGCGCGTCCACGCCCGACCAGACGCGCCCCTGGGCGAGCTCGTGCACCTGATCGAAGCTCAGTCCGCGTCCGTCAGCGACGCGCCGCACGAAGCCCTCGTAGGCCACGTGGAGCTCGCGATCCATCAGCGCGCGCTCGGCCTCGGTCGAGGGCCGCGACGGGTCGAGCAGATCCGAATGGGGCGCCCGGCGCAGGGTGTGGCTGCGCACGCCCAGGCGCTCGAGGAGAGCGCTCGCGTCCAGGCGCGCGGAGATCACGCCGATGGAGCCCGTGATGGTCGTGGCCGCCGCGACGATGGCGTGCGCAGGCGCCGCGACGTAGTAGCCACCGCTGGCCGCCACGGCCCCGAAGAGCGCCACCACGGGCTTCTTCTCGGCCAGACGCAGCACTTCGCGGTGGATCAGATCGCTGGCCAGCGCCGATCCGCCAGGGGAGTCGATGTCGAGGATGACGCCGAGGGCGCGCTTGTCGGCCCGGGCCGCCCGCAGCTGGCGCACGAGTCGGACCTGACTCGCCCCTCGGCCCTCACGGGTGATCGCGCCGTGGATCTCGACCACGGCCAGGTGGCGCCGTCGGCGCAGTGGCCGGAAGAGCGGCGCTCGTGCGACCTCGAGGTAGAGTTCAGCACTGACGCTCGCGCGCTTCGGGTCCGCGTCGAGCAGCGTGGGCAGCTCGTCCTCGTAGCCCAGGGCGTCCACCAGCGAGCGCTCCTTCGCCTCCTGCGCCGACACCAGCGCCGCCTCGAACAGGGCCTCCACGGACGACTCGTCCAGCGCCTCGCGCTCGCTCAGAGCGCGACGCAGCTCCAGGTCGAAGGCCTCGAGCAGCGCCTCGAGCTGCTCGCGCTGGCTTTCGCTCATCTGCTCCGAGGCGAGGCTCTCGACCGCGGTCTTGTAGCGGCCCTGAGCGAAGGGCTCGACCTTGAGTCCCACCTTGGCGAAGGCGGCGCCCAAATAGCGGCTGGTGGCGCCGATGCCCGGCAGCTCGAAGCTCGCCTGGGGGCTCGTGATCACGCGCCCGGCGACCGAGGCCAGGTACAGCTCGCGCATGCCGCCACCCTCCGGCAGGTGGGCGACGATCGCCTTGCCCGCCGACTTCAGGGTCACGAGCTGCGCGCGCAGAGCCGCGAGGTTGCCCCAGCCCGCATGCAGCCTCGGGATCTCGAGCAAGAGCCCTCGCCTCCTGCGGTCCCGGGCCAGGCGGCGCAGGAGCGCGTCGATCTCCTCGAGCGAGTCGCGCTCGAAGCGCGAGGCGTTGGGCAGCCACTTCCTCCAGAAGGGCACGGATGCAGGCAGCAGCGCGAGCCTTCCGTTCAGCTCGAGACGCACCCAGGGCGCCGGCAGGGGCACGAAACGGCGTCGCAGGAGCCACAGCGGCGCGAACAACAGGCGGAGTAGATTTTCGAGCGCACGCAGCGGCAGCAGGATCACGGGAGCAGGCTAAGCATCCTCGGAGCG
>JAACVI010000318.1 GCA_009992505.1 Myxococcales bacterium | reverse complement strand
CTGCCTCGAGGGAGCTAGTCTAGGAAACGGCGTGACCTGCCCGCTCGACCCGTTCCCCAGTGATGCCCCTCTTCTTCTCCAGTAGGAAGAGAGAACGGAGCCAGCGCATAGCATAGCTCCCTCGTAGGTCACGCAAGTCGGAACGGCCCGCCGCAGCGTTCGCAGCGGATGACCGTACCCTCAATGGTCTTGCGTGAGACACGGATGATGAATCCGCACCGGCACGTGGCCTTGCGGCTGCGTGACTCGGTCGTGGTCCCGTCCGTGTTCGTTGTCGTCGTGGTTGATCCGTAACCGTTCAGCACACCCCGTTCGAACTTGGCACGTGTCGTTGCGCGGCGTGACGCTCCGCTCGTCGGTGGCCGCGCCGCGGGGAGGGCGCCACTTCGGTCAGGCAGCCTCGAGGTGGTCGAGGGGCTTCCAGTTCCACGGTAGGAGCTCGTCGATACGCGAGGCGGGGTGCGTCCGGACGCGGACGGCGACGTCCTTGAGGTACTCGTAGGGGTTGACCCCGTGGAGCAGGCAGGTTGAGCAGAGGCTCTGGAGCACGGCGAGGTTGTGACCGCCGTCGGCGTGGCCAGCGAAGAGGAAATTCTTCCGGCCGACAGCGATGATGCGCAGGGCTCGCTCGGCGAGGTTGTTGTCGAGCGGGAGCTTCGGGTCGTCGAGGAAGGCCGAGAGCGCGGCACTCTGGTTGTGCGCGTATGTCAGGGCCTTACCCAGCGGGCCGCCGGGGTTGGTCGTCAGTCGATGCGCGGCGACCCACGACTGGATCTGCTCTACGAGCGGCCGGCTTCTCTTGGCTCGGAGGTCCTTGTGTGCCGGGGTGCCGAGGATCTCCAACTCGGCGGCGTCGTGCTCGACGCGGTAGAGCTGGGTGATCAGGTCGAGTAACTCGCGGGCTTCGGGCGACGCTGAGAGCGCCTCGAAGAACTTCCGCCGGGCGTGGGCCCAGCAGCCGACGCGGACGCGGCGGTCGTCGCCCACGACGCCGTTGTAGCCCCCATAACCATCGACGACCAAAGTTCCTGTGGTGCCGACGAGCAGGTGGTTGGCGGTCTCGCCCGCGCGCGTCTCGCTGAAGACGAAGGCGACGACGAGCTCGCTCAGGAAGACCCAGATCCAGGCCTTGCGGGGGTTGCCAGGCTCGGCGACCTTGAGGGTGGTCTCGTCGGCGTGGAGGTAGTGGGCCTCGCGGACGACCTCGAGCATCCGCTTGTAGATGGGCTCTACCGCGTTGGCGAGCGCGTGGAAGAGTCCGCACAGGACGCTCCGGGCGATGCCGTGACCGGCGCGGGCGAGCGTGCGCTCCTGGCGGTAGAACGGCATGCTGTCGACGCACTTGGCCACGGCCGTGTGGGCGTAGACGCTTGGCCCCCAGGCGCCGCCGTCGACGACGTTGAGCGGTGCTTCCCCTTGAATGATGAGGTCGCCGTTGCGCTCGGCGAGCTTCTCGAGGTGGTACTCGACCATCACGAGGTGCTCGCGCACGTGCTCAATGCGGCGCACGACCTCGATGCCGAGCACGCCGAACGCGTCACGCGACATCCCATCGGGGAGTTGGTCCTGGCGGACGAGCACCTCTTCGCGGACGATCGGGAGCTTGGCGAGCGACTTCTTGGTCCGCTCGCGCTTCTCCTCGGAGTCCTTGCGCCCGCGCTTGCGGCGCGCCGTGGTCTGCGCCGTCTTCAGCTCGTCGGCCGTCGCGGTCGAGGCCAGCTCGAGCGGGAAATCCTCGGCCTCGACAGCCTTGCGGACCTCACTCGAGATAGGCGGCAGCTTCTCGGTCCGGCGGCCGAAGAGCATCTTCTTGTACGTCTCGACCTGCGCCTTTAACGCCGCTGTCTCGGCGTCGCGCTTCGCGGCCTCCTGATCGCGCCTTGCAACCTCATCACGGAGGGTGCGCAGCTCGACCTCCAGCTCCTCGTGCAGGTGCCAGACCATGCGCACCACCGCCTGCGCCGCCGGGTCCAAGGCGGCGACGGCGGCCTCGATGGGGTCCGGCATCGGCATCGACAAGGGTAGATCACAGCGGCGACGCGCTGTCGATCCCCTTGTCGTCCGGGCCGCTCCGGGCGGGCTCCCAGCGCTTCGGGCGCTTCACCGCGCGCAGGTCGATGCCCTCGAGCAGGAGCATCAACTGGTCAGCCTCGAGCTGCACGCGCGTCTCGCCGGCCGGCACCACCGGACGCTTGAAGCGACCCCGCTCGAGCCGCTTGTACCAGAGCACGAAGCCGCCGCGCTCCCAGGCGAGGACCTTGGTTCTGTTGCAACCCGCGGAAACGAACACGAACAGGTGTCCGCTGAACAGGTCGAGCCCCGCCAGGCGTACGAGCCCCGCCAGGCCGTCGAACCCCTTGCGCATGTCTGCGGGCGCCGTGAACAAGTAGATGCGGACCGACGAGGGCAGCGTCAGCATCGCGCCGCCAGCTCCGCCACCCACGATGGCGGCGGCGGCCCTTCGAATTCCACCGCCACCTCGCCCACGCGCACGACGACGCGCTCGCAGCGCGCACCGCTCCCCGCGTCAGCCACCACCTCGACGAACCCGCGGGCCGTCAGCTGCGTCCCAACGGCCGGTGACAACCGTCGGAGCCGGCTGCGCCACCAGCCCAGCGTCCCCGCGTGGACGCCTACCTCGTCGGCGAACTTCCGCACCGACAGCCCTGACCCCTCCAGCGCCCCGCACAGCGCCGCCCACTCGCCCCGCGAACGTCTACGCGTCCCCACCCGTCACCTCCTCGCCGTCAACGCGAGGACTCTCTGCCCGGGCCGGCCTCTCGACAATGCGGGGTCTGCTGAACGCTTACGTTCCTTGTGCGCCCGTATGCGGGTCAGCAGCGCGAGGCCACGAACACGCTGGCGAAACACTGGCGATCATCATGACGCGGTCCCAGAATCCATCCGACATGTCGCTGACGCTTGGCAGCGGCGGATTCACGGCGAATAGGTGCCCGGCCTCAGGGCGTAGGGTGAACGGGTCTCGGTGTTCTTCCACCAAGAGGTCGGCCTAGATTCCGCGTGTATTGTCCGATGTGTGCGGAATCAGGCCGAATTCCAGACATTTCCTTGTACAGT
>JAACVI010000317.1:3184-5553 GCA_009992505.1 Myxococcales bacterium | reverse complement strand
GTTGTCTTGAATCTTATTCATCGTCACTCCTATCGCAGGCAGCGCACTGCCCTACGTAGCCTGCATTCCTAGGCACTCTGCATGAAGGTCACTCGCGCAGCCTTCGGAAGGCCGCAGCCAGCCGAAGCCTGCAGCCAGTCGCAACTCGAGGCGCAGTCTAGCGCCCCAAGGTGCCCGAGATCAACGTCCACGGGCACTCGCCCTCGGCATCGGTCGACTTCGGAGACATGGGTCACGATCCCTTACACTCCAAGTTCCGTGCCAACGCTTCGGTCGCAGGAAGGGCCTGATCGCGCCGGATCCTGGTAGGCGTGCCCGACAGGGGTGCCAACGGGGTTGCCAACTTCGGCGATTTGGCACGACCGAAGCCCGCTTCGAAGGCGGCAGGGGCCATCGTCATCCGCCCGCGGGGAGCGAGGGACGCTCGACGTCGACCAGGCATTGGAGGCGCACGATGGTGCCCAGCGGAGGCACCGCGTCGGGGCTGAAGCTGAGGCGAGGACAGGTGGCGTCCGCGGTGTCGTAGAACCAGCCGCTGCCACCGCCGATGGCCTGGGGCAGATCGCAGACCGGGCGTCCGTCGATGTCCGGCCCGAGGGCGAGCGCGCCGGGCAACGTCGAGCAGTCGAGGCCCGTGGGCAGGGTCATGTGCACGAAGCAGGGGACGCTGCCGTCGGGCTCGGGCGTGAGCGAGCGGGTAGTGCAGACGCCGGGCAGGCGCGCGCCGATGCGCTGGGTGAGTTCGTCGATGGCCGGCGCGTAGCTCTCGGCGCAGATGCTCCAGAGTAGGCTGTCGGGCAGATGCTGGGCGAGCTCGGCGTAGCGGCGGCCCGGGGTGGCGTCGCCGCGACTCGTGCCGTCGCCGTTGAGCGCCCGGCAGGCGGCCCTCAGGCCATTGGTCGCGCTCGGGTCGGGCACGTAGGTCATGCGCGGGTCCGCCAGGATCGCGGCGGGACCAGCGCCGGAGAGCTCCTCGGGGATGCCGACGATGGCGGCAAAGACGAAGTGGTCGTCCTCGCGCGACCCACGCAGGCTCGCCGCGAGCTCGTCCATGGAGGCCAGGAGCTCGGGGTGATCGACGCAGTACGTGCTCAGCTGGCGAGGGTCGCCCAGGCCACCGAAGAAGGCGTTCGCGTCGCCCAGGGAGCAGTCCTCTTCGTCGCTGAGGACGAGCACGGCGAGCAGCGCGTCGGGACGACCGAAGCCGGCCTCGGCCCGATCGACCGCGCGCGAGGCGGCGCCGAGGGGCTGCTCGAAGCCACATCCCGTGATGCCGGCGTCGGCGATGCAACCCACGCTGGCCGCGAACGCGATGGGGTCGTCGCCCTCGTTCCAGATGGCGACCGAACCCGCGCCGCAGCTGGGATCCGTGCGCAGCATCGCGTCACGCCCCCACACGTTGGCGCCCACGCCATCCACTCCGCAGCCGCCCGCGGCGCCATGCGCCAGGGCGACGCCCGAGGTGCCGAGATCGGTCGTCACCACCGCCACGTGCAGCGACTGCACGGGATTCCAACGCGGCATGCCATCCGCGGTCAGGGGCGGCGACGTGAGTCCCTGGACCAGCAACGGGATCTGCGCGCGCAGGCTCGCTTGCTCTTCGCGCATGGAGCCCGAGTCGTCGACGACGATCAACAGATCCACGTCGGCGACGGCGCCCGAACCCGCGGTCACGTCGACGATGCGCGAGACGTGCGGGGTGATGGGTCCGATGCGCCGTGAGTCGCAGCCCAGGGCCGACGCTGCGGCCACCACGCTGAGGACGATGAGGGAGAGTTCGACGGAACGACGCATGCCAGCCTCCTTGGAGTCACGCGCTTCCTTCGCGTCGCAGCTCCGAGGGGGTGTCGACCGTCGCGCCGTGAAATTCCAAGCCTCGGTTCGTCGGGCCGACGCGCGCGGAGCGCTAGCCTTTCGCGCCTCCAGCGCTGCACGGCTGCGAGGAGCCCCGCGTCCACACGAGGTCCGGCATCAACACGAAGCCCAGAGGAGCACGACCATCAGCGCGCCCCGGATCCGCAAGGTCTGCCTCATCTCGAACACCTCCTCACGAGGAGCCTCGGGGACATGGTCCTCGAACGAACGACGCCAATCGGGATAGGGGCGGCGAGTGATCCTCGCCGGTCCCCTCCCACACCACCCGGTCCGCAGCGCCTCGTATCCGGTTCTTGTCCATCTTCCCACGGCTTCGCTCCACGCTTCCTCCAGACGGTCGGTCGCCCTCCCGCCCTTGCGCTTCGCTTCCCTTGCAGTGGCCTGCTTGCGGGAGGATTTGCACCTCCAAGTCAGCAGCCACGTCGGTCAGACCGGGTCGGCACACGCAGGCACCGGAGACGCAGTATTCGGTGTCGTTGCAGCGGTGGCCGGCC
>JAACVI010000317.1:0-3074 GCA_009992505.1 Myxococcales bacterium | reverse complement strand
CCTCGTCGCTCGAGACATCGACGCACGCGCCGCCGCACACGATCTGTCCGGGCGCGCAGGTGCAGACGCCGGCTTCGCAGGTCGCGCCCGTGGTGCAGCTGTTGCCGCAGGTGCCGCAGTTCAGCGGGTCCGCCGGAAGAACCGTGGCGCAGCCGCGCCGCCGCAATCGGTGGTGCCGCTGCGACAGTTGCAGGCGCCGCTGGTACAGACCGCGCCGGGATTGCAGGCGTCGCCGTAGGCGCCGCAGTTGCTGGTGTGGGACGAGAGATCCGCGCAGGCGCCGGGACAGGCGACGGCCGGAGACGGACACGCGCAGGCACCGGAGACACAGGTCGCGCCGGTGTCGCAGGCGTTGCGACAGCTGCCGCAGTTCATGTTGTCGCTCGAGACGTCGGCGCAGTCCGCGCCGCAGGTGACGGGGCCGGTGTCACAGGCGCAGACGCCGCTGGTGCAGGTCTGACCGCTGCCACAGGCGTCGCCGCAGCCGCCGCAGTTCATGTTGTCGCTCGACAGGTCCGTGCAGGTGGAGCCGCAGGCGACCCCGGGGAACGCGCAGCTGATGGTGGAGCCATCGGGGGACAGGGACGAGTCGAGGCCGCCGTCACCACCGCTTGGAGTTCCGCTGCCGCCACCGCCGCAACCTGCGACGAGCCCAACGCTGAAAAGAAGAACCAAGCCGAGCTGCCGCGCGTTCATCACAACCTCCAAAACGGGAGGGGAAGAGCACTCGCCGTTCCACATCCGAGTTGCAGGCTTTTCCGCAGGAAGCGGCGGGTGCACCTGTCTCTCGGGGGGGACAGCTGACCCTCGGAGGGACCAAGAGCCGGTGCGCTGGCACATCCAGGCGAACTGGAAAACATTGCGGCGTCGTCGTCCTCGAGGTACGCACTCATTGCGAGGCAGTGATGGCACGCGTGTTGGTCGTGGACGACGAGGAGAACATCCGCCTCGTGCTGTGCAAGGTGTTGCAGAGGAACGGCTACACCGTGGAGGCAGCGGCCAGCGCCGAGGAGGCGCTCGCGCGGCTGGAGGACTTCGGGCCCGACTTCCTGATCGCCGATGTGCGCATGCCGGGCATGAGCGGCCTCGACCTGTGCCGCGAGCTTTCGGCGCGCGCGTCGACGGCCACGGTGATCGTCATGAGCGCCTACGGCTCCGTGGAGCTGGCGCTCGACGCCATGAAGGCCGGCGCCTACGACTACATCAGCAAGCCCTTCAAGCAGGACGAGGTGCTGCTCGCGCTGCGCAAGGCCGAGGAGCGCGAACACCTGCGGCGCGAGAACCGCGCGCTGCGCGAGGTGATCCGCCGCGAGTCCACGCTGGAGGGCATGCTGGGCAAGAGCGAGCCCATGCAGCGCATCTTCCGCACCATCGAGAAGGTCGCGGCCTTCGACACCACGGTGCGGGTGAGCGGCGAGAGCGGAACGGGCAAGGAGCTGGTCGCGCGCGCCATCCACCGCCTCGGGCCGCGCCACCTCAAGCCCTTCGTGGCCGTGAACTGCGGAGCCATTCCGGAGGCGCTGCTCGAGAGCGAGCTCTTCGGCCACAAGCGCGGCGCCTTCACCGACGCGCGCAGCGACAAGCCGGGGCTCTTCTCCGAGGCCCACGGCGGCACGCTCTTCCTCGACGAGATCGGGGAGTTGCCGCTGCTCCTGCAGGTGAAGCTCCTGCGCGCGCTGCAGGAGGGCACGATCCGACCGCTGGGGGGCACGCGTGATCTGGAGGTGGACGTGCGCGTGGTGGCGGCGACGGTGCGCGACCTTAAGCGCGAGGTCGAGGAGGGCCGCTTCCGCGAGGACCTGTACTACCGCCTGGACGTGCTCTCGATCCGTGTGCCGCCCTTGCGCGAGAGGCCCGAGGACATCCCGCTCTTGATCGAGCACTTCCTGCAGAAGAACAACGGCAAGCTCGGGACGCACCTCTCCGGCGTCGCGGCCGAAGCGCGCAAGGCACTGCTCGCCTATGCCTGGCCCGGCAACGTGCGCGAGCTCGAGAACGTGATGGAGCGCGCCGTGGTGCTGGCGGAGGGTGACGAGATCGCCTTCGACGATCTGCCGCCGCGGCTGAAGGAGCCGATGGATCCGATCGCGCGTCAGCTCGAGACGGACGAGCTGTCGATCAAGAAGACACAGCGCTTCATGGAGCGCACGCTGATCGCCAAGGCGCTCGAGCGCACGGGCGGCAACCGCACGGCGGCGGCCAAGCTGCTCGAGATCAGCCACCGCGCCCTGCTGTACAAGATCAAGGGCTATGGGCTGAGCTGATGGCGCGACGACCCGAGGCGCCCGAGCGCGAGCGGCTGCGCGCACTGCAGCGAGAGATGGACCAGAAGGCCTCGCCCACGCCCGAGAAGCCCGGGGCAGAAACGGCCGCGAAGGGATGGTTCCGCGAGCCCGTCGACCCGCTGACGAGCCTGGTGCTCGTGACCCCGGTCTTCCTGATCTACCACCTCGGCATCCTGATCATCCGCCTGAGCAACGGCGTGGACCTGGTGACGGGTCTGATGGTGCGCCTGGTCCGTCTCTCCATGCCGGGCTACGTCGCGCTCACCTTGGCCATCGGCGCCGGCATGCTGGCGCTGGGGTGGGTGCTGAGGCGACGCGGTCGCGTCCACGTCTTCTCCTTTGGGCGCCTGCTGGCCGAGAGCGCCGTGCTCGCCGTGATCATGCTGTTCACGGTCGGGCTCGCGACGCAGGGTCTCGTGCCCCAACGGATCGGTTTCTGGGCCAACCAGGTGGGCGAGCTGCATCTCGGGCCGATGGAGAAGGTGGTGATGGCCGCGGGCGCGGGCTTCCACGAGGAGCTGGTGTTCCGGGTCGGGCTCTTCGGCGGCCTGACCTGGGTGTTTCGCAAGCTGCCGACGCTGGCGGGCGCGCGCGCGCCGCTGCTGGCCGCGTTCCTGGCGGCGACGGCCTTCTCGGCCGTGCACTACATCGGCTCGCTGGGTGACGCCTTCACGCTGACGAGCTTCGTCTTCCGCCTGCTCAGCGGACTCTATCTCACGCTCGTGTATCGCACCCGCGGCTTCGCGGTGGCCGTCTACACGCACGCGCTCTACGACCTCGGCATCTTCT
>JAACVI010000316.1 GCA_009992505.1 Myxococcales bacterium | reverse complement strand
GCGGCGTGCCGTGGAGGCCGCTCGTGCCGCCCAGCCTGCCTGGGCTCGGGCGTCCTTCGCGCAGCGTCGCCGGGTGCTCTCGCGCATCCTCCATCACGTGCTCACGCACACGGACGAGCTCGTGGAGATCATCTGCCGCGACGCGGGCAAGACGCGCGAGAACGCCGTCATGGGCGAGATCTGGCCCGTGGTGGAGAAGCTGCGCTGGACCATGGCCCGCGGTGAAGAGGCGCTGCGTCCGGAGTCGATGCCGTCGGGCATCTTCCCGCACAAGCGCGCCAGCATCCACTACGCGCCGCGCGGCGTGGTCGGTATCGTCGCGCCCTGGAACTACCCGCTGCAGAACGTGCTCGGCCCGACGCTGCCCGCGCTCTTCGCGGGCAACGCGGTGGTGCTCAAGGTGAGCGAGGCCGTGGCCTTCTCGAGCGCGCGCTTCCAACGCATCTTCGACGAGGCGCTCGAGGCCGAGGGCTTCTCGCGCAACCTCGTGCGGCTGGTGAATGGCTTCGTGCCCACGGGCGCGGCGCTGGTGGGCGCGGGCGTGGATCTCTTGATCTTCACGGGCTCGATGGAGAACGGGAAGAAGATCCTCGCGGAGAGCGCGGAGACGCTGACGCCGGTGATCCTGGAGCTCGGAGGCAAGGATCCGCTGATCGTCTGTGACGACGCGGCGCTGCCCCAGGCCGTGCACGCCGCGCTGGTGGGCGTGTTCATCGCCGCTGGACAGAACTGCATGGCCGCCGAGCGCGTCTTGGTCTTCGACGCCGTGTACGACGACTTCGTCGACGAGATCGTCGAGCTGGCGGCCGAGCTGAGGCAAGGCGCGCCCTTGGGCGACGCCGCCGTGGACGTCGGCGCCTGCGTGACGGAGACGCAGGTCGCCTTGGTCGAGCGCCTGGTGGACGACGCCGTCGCTCGCGGCGCGCGCGCCTTGGTCGGCGGCAAGCGGCGTGAAGGCGAGGGGCACTTCTTCGAGCCCACCGTGCTGGTCGATGTCACGCCCGACATGCCCATCATGCAGGAGGAGCTCTTCGGCCCCGTGATGTGCATCGCGCGCGTCGCGGACGAGGCGGAAGCGCTCGAGGTCGCCAACGGCACGCGCTTCGGGCTCGGCTCGACGGTGATGACCAAGAGCGCGTCAAGGGCGCGTCGCTTCGTGTCTGCGCTGCGTGCGGGCTCCACCTCGATCAACGACTTCGGGCTGCCCTACATGAACATGGCCTTGCCCTTCGGCGGCGTGGGTGGCTCGGGCTTCGGTCGCTTGAACGGTCGTGAGGGCTTGCGCGCCTGCACCACGCCCAAGGCCGTGCTCGAAGATCGGCTGCCGCTGCACCTGCCCTCGAAGATCTTCCCCGTCGCGCCACTGGACTACGAGCTCTTCCGCGCTGTGCTGCGCACGCTCTACGGCCACGGCGTGACGTCGCGTGTGAAGGGCGGCGTCGAGCTTCTCTCGACCCTGCGCGCCAAGCTGACGTCCAAGTGGATGTCGGGACGAATGTGACCGTGCGCTCGTTCGACACCATCGTCGTCGGCGGCGGCAGCGCGGGCTGCATCCTCGCGGCGGAGCTCTCGGCGGATCCGGCGCATCACGTGCTCTTGCTCGAGCACGGCGAGCCGGCCGAGGCGAACCCCGAGACGCTGAGCGCTGACGGTTACAAGGACGCCTTCGTCAACGACCGCCTGCTCTTCGAGCGCTTCTCCACCGAGGACGCGCGCTGGGGCGATCGACGCATCTTCCTGGGCACCGGTCGTGGCCTTGGCGGCAGCGGCTCGATCAACGGCATGGTCTACACGCGCGGACATCGCGCCGACTTCGACGCCTGGCCCCATGGCTGGCGCTGGGACGATCTCACGCCCGACTTCGAGGCGCTCGAGCAGCGTCTGCGCATCCACCGACGCGAGCCCACGGAGTTCACGGAGGCGTGCATCGCGGCGGCCGAAGCGCGCGGCTTTCGTCGCTCGGAGGATCTGAACGACGGCGACCTCGCGGGCGTGCTCGGCTACGAGTGGATGAGCTACGACGGTGACGAGCGCCGCAGCTCCTACGCCGCGTTCCTGAAGCCCGCGCTCGGTCGCCCGAACCTCGAGGTGATCACGGGTGCCGCCGTGCGGCGCGTGCTCTTCCGCGGTCGTCGCGCCACGGGCGTCGAGTGGCTGCGCGGTGGCGAGCGCGTGCGCGCCTCGGCCACGGGCGAGGTCGTGCTCACGGCGGGCGCGCTCGAGTCACCACGGCTCTTGCTGCTCTCGGGCGTGGGTCCCGGCGAGGCGCTGCGCCGCGTGGGCGTCCCCGTCGTGCACGACCTGCCCGGCGTCGGTCAGAACCTGCACGATCATCCGAACGTCAGCGTCTTCTTCCAGGCCAAGGAGGAAGTGGACTTCAACTATCCGCAGCTCTACGGCTTCCATCGCGCCAACCACGCGTCCGCCTTGCCCGCGGGTCAGCCCGACAGCTGCTACGTCTTCTATCCCGCGCGATCCTCCTTCCGCGAGGGGCTGATCCGGCTCTTGCCCAACATCGCCTTGCCGCCCGCCGTGTACGGCATGCCCGGTGCGCGAGCGGGCGTCCGTGGTGCCATCGACGTGCTCTTCCGCGCGCGCGCCGTGCGCGACTTCGTGGCGCGCATGTACGGCGTGGTCGTGATCCTGGGCAAGCCCGAGAGCCGCGGAAGCCTGACGCTCGAGTCGAACGATGCGTCGCGGCCCGCGCGCATCGATCCCGGCTACTTCAAGAGCGCGACCGACATGGAGACCATGATCCACGGCGTGCGCTTGGCGCGGCAGATCGCCTCGGCCGAGCCCCTGAAGCAGCGAGGCAACCGCGAGCTCTTGCCGGGCCCCTTGGCGCGCGACTCCGCGGGCATTCAGCGCTTCATCGAGAAGAACGTGATGACGACCTTCCACTTCGCGGGCAGCTGCCGCATGGGCACGGGGGAGGGCGCCGTGGTCGATGGACGCCTGCGCGTGCGTGGCCTCGAGGGCTTGCGCGTCGCGGACGCGTCCGTGATGCCCGAGACGCCCGTCAGCGCCTTGAACGCGCCGAGCATGATGATCGGGCTGCGCGCCGCGCGCCTGATCGCCGAGGACG